>NZ_JBQZXC010000019.1:0-44537 GCF_053555815.1 Shigella sp. SIG6
GATTACGTAAAGAAGTTATTGAAGCATCCTCGTCAGTAAAAAGTTAATCTTTTCAACAGCTGTCATAAAGTTGTCACGGCCGAGACTTATAGTCGCTTTGTTTTTATTTTTTAATGTATTTGTACATGGAGAAAATAAAGTGAAACAAAGCACTATTGCACTGGCACTCTTACCGTTACTGTTTACCCCTGTGACAAAAGCCCGGACACCAGAAATGCCTGTTCTGGAAAACCGGGCTGCTCAGGGCGATATTACTGCACCCGGCGGTGCTCGCCGCTTAACGGGTGATCAGACCGCCGCTCTGCGTGATTCTCTTAGCGATAAACCTGCAAAAAATATTATTTTGCTGATTGGCGATGGGATGGGGGATTCGGAAATTACTGCCACACGTAATTATGCCGAAGGTGCGGGCGGCTTTTTTAAAGGTATCGATGCCTTACCGCTTACCGGGCAATACACTCACTATGCGCTGAATAAAAAAACTGGCAAACCGGACTACGTCACCGACTCGGCTGCATCAGCAACCGCCTGGTCAACCGGTGTCAAAACCTATAACGGCGCGCTGGGCGTCGATATTCACGAAAAAGATCACCCAACGATTCTGGAAATGGCAAAAGCCGCAGGTCTGGCGACCGGTAACGTTTCTACCGCAGAGTTGCAGGATGCCACGCCCGCTGCGCTGGTGGCACATGTGACTTCGCGCAAATGCTACGGTTCGAGCGCGACCAGTGAAAAATGTCCGGGTAACGCTCTGGAAAAAGGCGGAAAAGGATCGATTACCGAACAGCTGCTTAACGCTCGTGCCGACGTTACGCTTGGCGGCGGCGCAAAAACCTTTGCTGAAACGGCAACCGCTGGTGAATGGCAGGGAAAAACGCTGCGTGAACAGGCACAGGCGCGTGGTTATCAGTTGGTGAACGATGCTGCCTCACTGAATTCAGTGACGGAAGCGAATCAGCAAAAACCCCTGCTTGGCCTGTTTGCTGACGGCAATATGCCAGTGCGCTGGCTAGGGCCGAAAGCAACGTACCACGGCAATATCGATAAGCCCGCAGTCACCTATACGCCTAATCCGCAACGTAATGACAGTGTACCAACCCTGGCACAGATGACCGACAAAGCCATTGAATTGTTGAGTAAAAATGAGAAAGGATTTTTCCTGCAAGTTGAAGGTGCGTCAATCGATAAACAGGATCACGCTGCGAATCCTTGTGGGCAAATTGGCGAGACGGTCGATCTCGATGAAGCCGTACAACGGGCGCTGGAATTCGCTAAAAAGGAGGGTAACACGCTGGTCATAGTCACCGCTGATCACGCCCACGCCAGCTAGGTTGTTGCGCCGGATACCAAAGCGCCGGGCCTCACTCAGGCGCTAAATACTAAAGATGGCGCAGTGATGGTGATGAGTTACGGGAATTCCGAAGAGGATTCACAAGAACATACCGGCAGTCAGTTGCGTATTGCGGCGTATGGCCCGCATGCCGCCAATGTTGTTGGACTGACCGACCAGACAGATCTCTTCTACACCATGAAAGCCGCTCTGGGGCTGAAATAAAACCGCGCCCGGCAGTGAATTTTCGCTGCCGGGTGGTTTTTTTGCTGTTAGCAACCAGACTTAATGGCAGATCACGGGCGCAAACGCTCATGGTTAAAACATGAAGAGGGATGGTGCTATGAAAATAACATTACTGGTTACCTTGCTTTTTGGTCTGGTTTTTTTAACCACCGTCGGCGCTGCCGAGAGAACCTTAACCCCACAACAACAGCGTATGACCTCCTGTAATCAGCAGGCGACGGCGCAGGCGTTGAAAGGGGATGCTCGTAAGACCTACATGAGTGATTGCCTGAAGAACAGCAAGTCTGCGCCTGGTGAAAAAAGTTTGACGCCACAGCAGCAAAAGATGCGCGAATGTAATAATCAAGCAACGCAACAATCTCTGAAAGGTGATGATCGTAATAAGTTTATGAGTGCCTGCCTCAAGAAAGCCGCCTGATACCTGATAGTGCTAACGGGTGAGCTACGAAAGTGGCTCACCCGAAATTTCATACTTCTGCCTTTAGCCCCGTCTCTATAATTTGGGAAAATTGTTTCTGAATGTTCCCAAAAATAATGAATGATGAAAACTTTTTCAAAAAAGCGGCGGCGCATGGGGAGGAACCTCCTTTAACTCCTCAAAACGAACATCAGCGGTCCGGGCTGCGCTTCGCCCGTCGCGTCAGACTACCCCGTGCGGTTGGCCTGGCTGGCATGTTCTTACCGATTGCTTCAACGCTGGTTTCGCACCCGCCGCCGGGCTGGTGGTGGCTGGTGTTGGTCGGCTGGGCGTTCGTCTGGCCGCATTTAGCCTGGCAGATAGCGAGCAGGGCCGTCGATCCGCTTAGCCGGGAAATTTACAACTTAAAAACCGATGCAGTATTAGCGGGAATGTGGGTAGGCGTAATGGGCGTAAACGTGCTGCCTTCCACCGCTATGTTGATGATTCTGTGTCTGAATTTGATGGGGGCAGGCGGCCCCCGTCTGTTTGTCGCGGGTCTGGTGTTGATGGTGGTTTCCTGCCTTGTCACCCTCGAGCTTACGGGCATTACCGTGTCGTTCAATAGTGCGCCGCTGGAATGGTGGCTCTCCCTTCCCATTATTGTCGTTTATCCTCTGCTGTTTGGCTGGGTCAGCTACCAGACGGCAACCAAACTGGCGGAACATAAACGCAGGTTGCAGGTCATGAGTACTCGCGACGGCATGACGGGCGTGTATAACCGACGTCATTGGGAAACTATGTTACGCAATGAATTTGATAACTGTCGGCGGCATAATCGCGATGCAACGTTACTGATTATCGATATCGACCATTTCAAGAGCATCAACGATACCTGGGGTCATGATGTGGGCGATGAAGCGATTGTGGCGCTTACCCGACAGTTACAAATTACCCTGCGCGGTAGCGATGTGATTGGTCGGTTTGGCGGCGATGAGTTTGCAGTAATCATGTCCGGTACGCCAGCTGAGAGCGCCATTACCGCCATGTTACGGGTGCGTGAAGGGCTAAACACGTTACGCTTGCCGAATACGCCACAGGTAACTTTACGGATTAGTGTGGGGGTTGCGCCGCTGAACCCACAAATGAGTCACTATCGTGAGTGGTTGAAATCGGCAGATTTGGCGCTTTACAAAGCAAAGAAAGCCGGACGTAACCGCACCGAAGTGGCGGCCTGACGTCCGGCGAAAGTCATCAGGATTTGCTGAGTTTTTCTGATTTTTCCATACACTTCGTCATCGCTTCGATCACTGCGGCACGGAAGCCTTTCTCTTCCAGTACGCGTACCGCTTCAATGGTGGTGCCTCCCGGTGAGCAGACCATATCTTTCAGTGCCCCCGGATGTTCTCCCGTTTCCAGCACCATTTTTGCGGAACCCATTACCGCCTGAGCGGCAAATTTATACGCCTGGGCGCGTGGCATCCCGCCCAGCACGGCGGCGTCGGCCATCGCTTCGATAAACATAAATACGTAGGCTGGCGAAGAACCGCTCATACCGACCACCGGGTGGATCATCGGCTCAGCAATTACTTCCGCTTCGCCAAAGCAGCGGAAAATATTCAGCACATCAGCGGTATCTTCTGGGGTTACCAGCGCGTTTGGCGTTACGGAGGTCATCCCGGCATTAACCAGCGCGGGAGTGTTCGGCATGGCGCGGATAATTTTCCGGTCATGGCCCAGCGCGCGGGCAAGCTGGTCGAGCGTGACACCTGCAGCAATAGAAACGACCAGAGAGTCTTTATTCAGGCTGGAGGTGATTTCGCTAAGCACTTTAATCATGATGCCAGGTTTAACGGCAGCAAAAATGATGTCGGCGATTTGCGCCACTTCTTGCGCCGATTCTGCGGCGTTGATGCCGAACTGGTCATGCAGGGCGGCGACTTTATCCGGGGAGGGGGTGTATACCCAGATTTGCCCTGGAAGCACCTGACCGCTGGCAATCAGACCGCCGAGAATGGCTTTTCCCATATTGCCGCAGCCAATAAAACCGATTTTCTTTTCCATTGCCTCACTCCTGCCGTGAAATTCATTGTTTTGATAATCGCTGGCAGAAGCATAAACAGAACTATGCCGGAAGGCAAAAGCGCGACACAATAGAGGATTACCCAACAAAGGATGACTTTATGACAATTTGGGTGGATGCCGACGCGTGTCCCAATGTAATTAAAGAGATTTTGTATCGCGCGGCGGAACGTATGCAGATGCCGCTGGTACTGGTAGCAAACCAGAGTTTACGCGTGCCGCCATCGCGATTTATTCGTACGCTGCGCGTCGCGGCAGGTTTCGACGTTGCCGATAACGAAATTGTCCGGCAGTGTGAAGCGGGCGATTTGGTGATCACCGCAGATATACCTTTGGCTGCTGAAGCCATCGAGAAAGGCGCAGCGGCGCTTAATCCGCGCGGCGAACGTTACACGCCAGCGACCATTCGTGAGCGCCTGACGATGCGCGATTTTATGGATACCTTACGTGCCAGTGGGATCCAGACCGGCGGACCAGATAGCCTTTCACAACGTGACCGCCAGGCCTTTGCCGCGGAGCTGGAGAAGTGGTGGCTGGAAGTGCAACGTAGTCGTGGCTAAATGTAATTTATTATTTACACTTCATTCTTGAATATTTATTGGTATAGTAAGGGATGTATTGAGATTTTCACTTTAAGTGGAATTTTTTCTTTACAATCGAAATTGTACTAGTTTGATGGTATGATCGCTATTCTCATGACACCGGCTTTCGCCGCATTGCGACCTATTGGGGAAAACCCACGATGACACAACCTCTTTTTCTGATCGGGCCTCGGGGCTGTGGTAAAACAACGGTCGGAATGGCCCTTGCCGATTCGCTTAACCGTCGGTTTGTCGATACCGATCAGTGGTTGCAATCACAGCTCAATATGACGGTCGCAGAGATCGTCGAAAGGGAAGAGTGGGCGGGATTTCGCGCCAGAGAAACGGCGGCGCTGGAAGCGGTAACTGCGCCATCCACCGTTATCGCTACAGGCGGCGGCATTATTCTGACGGAATTTAATCGTCACTTCATGCAAAATAACGGGATCGTGGTTTATTTGTGTGCGCCAGTATCAGTCCTGGTTAACCGACTGCAAGCTGCACCGGAAGAAGATTTACGGCCAACCTTAACGGGAAAACCGCTGAGCGAAGAAGTTCAGGAAGTGCTGGAAGAACGCGATGCGCTATATCGCGAAGTTGCGCATATTATCATCGACGCAACAAACGAACCCAGCCAGGTGATTTCTGAAATTCGTAGCGCCCTGGCACAGACGATCAATTGTTGATTTTAGAGCGCCTATACTTAACGTTCATCCCGTGAAATAAGGAAGAACGATGCCAACGAAACCGCCTTATCCTCGTGAAGCATATATAGTGACGATTGAAAAAGGAAAGCCAGGACAGACGGTAACCTGGTACCAACTCAGAGCCGATCATCCTAAACCAGACTCGTTGATCAGTGAACATCCGACGGCTCAGGAAGCGATGGATGCGAAAAAACGCTATGAGGACCCTGACAAAGAGTGACCGCATCAGACTGCTCGGAAGGGATTCTGAGTGCCACTACAAGGGATCTGCGTCACATTTTTCATAATTCATGTTTTTCTAATAATTAGAATATTAAACAATAACATTCCATTACTGGAATCATTTGGAATCTTTACATTATGCCGTGCACGTCTGCTGCTACGCTTTTTGTCATTTGTAGCACAAGTAAGTGTCAGCAGTGGTGCTTCACACTTGCCCGGTAATTAACGACGAAAGAAAAGTAAGGTGGATGAACAATGAGTGCGTCGTTGGCGATCCTGACCATCGGCATTGTACCTATGCAGGAGGTTTTGCCGCTCCTGACGGAATACATTGACGAAGATAATATTTCCCATCATAGCCTGCTGGGGAAGTTAAGTCGTGAAGAAGTGATGGCGGAGTACGCGCCAGAAGCAGGCGAAGACACCATTCTCACATTATTAAATGACAACCAGCTGGCCCATGTTTCGCGTCGTAAAGTGGAGCGAGATCTGCAAGGTGTGGTTGAAGTGCTCGATAATCAGGGTTATGACGTCATTTTATTAATGAGTACAGCAAACATTAGTAGTATGACTGCGCGTAATACGATCTTTCTTGAGCCGTCGCGAATATTGCCTCCACTGGTTTCCTCTATTGTTGAAGATCATCAGGTGGGGGTTATCGTTCCGGTTGAGGAGATGCTGCCCGTTCAGGCGCAAAAATGGCAAATTTTGCAGAAATCGCCGGTATTTTCATTGGGTAACCCCATTCATGATTCAGAACAAAAAATCATTGATGCTGGGAAAGAATTACTGGCAAAAGGGGCTGATGTCATCATGCTGGATTGTTTAGGATTTCACCAACGTCATCGCGATTTACTGCAAAAACAGCTCGATGTTCCTGTCTTGCTCTCTAACGTATTGATTGCACGGCTGGCTGCGGAATTACTGGTGTAATTTTGCGTGACAGCCAGCGCCTCTGGCCCCTATAGTGAAGTAGATGTTCAACTACCAGACAGGGCCAGTTTATGCTTCAAAGTAATGAGTACTTTTCCGGCAAAGTGAAATCGATCGGCTTTTCCAGCAGCAGCACTGGTCGCGCCAGCGTGGGTGTTATGGTTGAAGGCGAATACACCTTCAGCACCGCTGAGCCGGAAGAGATGACGGTAATCAGTGGCGCGCTGAATGTGTTACTGCCTGACGCGACCGACTGGCAAGTGTATGAAGCCGGTTCGGTGTTTAATGTTCCCGGTCACAGTGAGTTTCATCTTCAAGTTGCCGAACCCACCTCTTATCTGTGCCGCTATCTGTAATTCCTCGCCTTCCCCTTGAACGGGAGGGCATTTTTCTGAAATATCCTCTCTTTAACCCATAATAATATTTCCTTTGCTGCGATTTTTTCAATTTCCGATATATTCATAATTCATCAAGGTTGATATAAATATCAGTGAAGATCTCCAGGTATTTTTTGCGGAACTGGCTACGATAAAAGATAAATCAGATGATGAATGGTGGCGTGCATTGCTGCAAAGTCGCAATGATCATTTGCGTCAAACGGCATTACGCAACGCACATACCCCGGCGTCGTTGTTAACGACATTGACTGAGCCTCAGGATCGGTCGCTGGCTATTAATAATCCACAGCTGGCTGCCGATGTGAAAACGGCGTGGTTAAAAGAGGATCCATCATTACTCTTATTTGTCGAACAACCCGATCTTTCGCAGTTACGTGATTTAGTGAAAACCGGGGCAACGCGGAAAATTCGCAGTGAAGCGCGTCACCAGCTTGAGGAAAAACAATGACACAACGTCCATGGAGCAAGTTACAGCGGGAGAACTATGACTTACTGACGCCAACGATCAACCTGCAAATTCACTGTACCCGTTATCCCATGCGCAGCCAAAATGGTGGAAGTACCGATTTACCGCGTTATTGGATCACGTTGGATAAAAACGTGATCTGGGATTACCCGAAAGACTTTATTGCAGGTAACGCTGGAGTGCGTAATTTTCACGGTGAAACTTGCTGGTATCCTTACCTGACGGATATTTGTTCAATTTCTGATTTATTGCGTGAATATATTGATACCCCAAAAGCGGAGCTGTTAACAAAACAATTTACCAGCGATAAATGGGGGGTAGTGAATATTCTGCGTGCAGCTGACAGGCGAATAGGGATGAGGCGATTAGATCAGTTACGGCGTAAAACGCATAATATTGCTGCGCTAAAAATTATTGCTCGCCGTAGCGAATAATTATATGCCTGGTGTGGCTTCGTACGCCGGATAAGACGCGGCAGGCGTCGCATCCGGCATTAAAGGAAAATCAGCAATTAACGTTGTGCTTCGCCACCTAATCCTTCAATCAGGTTTTGAATTAACGCTGCCAGTTCACCAGTCATCAGGATGAAATCGGCATCAAAACGCTGGGCGAAATCTTCACGGTCGATATCTTCGTTTTGATCGCGCAGCTCGTCGCAGAACTTAAGACGCTTGAGCGAACCATCGTCGCACATCACAAACTGAATGCGCTGCTGCCAGTCGAGCGCCAGTTTAGTCACCACTTTTCCGGCTTCAATGTGATTGGTGATCTCTTCGCTGGTCAGATCTTGTTTCTTCGCGCGGATCACGCCGCCATCTTCCAGCAACGATTTCAGCTCGGCTTCATCAAGCAGCTGGAAGCCCTGTGCAGCACTACCAGAGCGAACCCATTCGGTCAGCGTCAGTTCAATCGGGTTTTCCATGCTCAATGGTACAACCGGTAACGACCCCAGGCTTTTACGCAGTAATGCCAGCGTATCTTCCGCTTTTTTGGCACTGGCGCAGTCCACCATAATCAAACCGTTAACCGTGTCGAGCCACATCATTGTCTGGCTAAAACGGCTGAAAGCACGCGGCAGCAGAGAGTGCAGCACTTCGTCTTTCAGCGAATCTTTTTCGGTTTTCTTCAGCTTACGCGCCTGTTCCGCTTCCAGTTTGGCGATTTTCGCTTCCAGCGCCTGTTTAATCACCGGAGACGGGAGGATTTTTTCTTCTTTGCGCGCGCAGATAACAATTTGACCATTGGCAACGTACGTTAACGCATCGCTGTGCGATCCCATCGGAGGAACCCAGCCCATCTTCGCCATGTCCTGGCTGCCGCATGGGGTAAATGCCATCGAGGCTAGCTGTTTTTCCATCTCTTCTGCACGCAGCGAAATCTCGCGGCTAAGACGGTAAACCATTAAATTTTTGAACCACAGCATGATAATTTCCACGGCCTTGTCGTTAAATTTAGCGGGCATGATAACGAATTGTCGGCGGCCTTGCATTGCCAATCCGGTTGTCCGTCTCTACGCTATTGATATTGAAAAAAATAAGGAGAGTACAGTGCGTATAGGTATCGATTTAGGCGGCACCAAAACTGAAGTGATTGCACTGGGCGATGCAGGGGAGCAGTTGTACCGCCATCGTCTGCCCACGCCGCGTGATGATTACCGGCAGACTATTGAAACGATCGCCACGTTGGTTGATATGGCGGAGCAGGCGACAGGGCAGCGCGGCACGGTAGGTATGGGCATTCCAGGTTCGATTTCGCCCTACACCGGTGTGGTGAAGAATGCCAATTCAACCTGGCTCAACGGTCAGCCATTCGATAAAGACTTAAGCGCGAGGTTGCAGCGGGAAGTGCGGCTGGCAAATGATGCCAACTGTCTGGCGGTTTCAGAAGCAGTAGATGGCGCGGCAGCGGGAGCGCAGACGGTATTTGCCGTGATTATCGGCACGGGATGCGGCGCGGGCGTGGCATTCAATGGGCGGACGCATATCGGCGGCAATGGCACGGCAGGTGAGTGGGGACACAATCCGCTACCGTGGATGGACGAAGACGAACTGCGTTATCGCGAGGAAGTCCCTTGTTATTGCGGTAAACAAGGTTGTATTGAAACCTTTATTTCGGGCACGGGATTCGCGACGGATTATCGTCGTTTGAGCGGACATGCGCTGAAAGGCAGTGAAATTATCCGCCTGGTTGAAGAAAGCGATCCGGTAGTGGAACTGGCATTGCGTTGCTACGAGCTGCGGCTGGCAAAATCGCTGGCACATGTCGTGAATATTCTCGATCCGGATGTGATTGTCCTGGGGGGCGGGATGAGCAATGTAGACCGTTTATATCAAACGGTTGGGCAGTTGATTAAACAATTTGTCTTCGGCGGCGAATGTGAAACGCCGGTGAGTAAGGCGAAGCACGGTGATTCCAGCGGCGTACGCGGCGCTGCGTGGTTATGGCCACAAGAGTAAAAAACGTAGGCAATTGGCGCATCATGCCTGATGCGACGCTTGCCGCGTCTTATCAGGCCTACAAAATGTGCCAGAACCGCGTAGGGCGGATAAGGCGTTCACGCCGCATCCGGCAATAAGCAACGCGCACCGTGACAGTAATCTACCCCAGTGGTTTCGCCAGCACCGGACTATCCGCCGCTTGCTGGCGCTTATAGCGACCATACAGCAGCAACGATGACATCGCAGCAAACGAAAGCAGGGCGGCAGGCAGCGCCACGTAATTATATGCCAGCCCCAGCGTCAGCATCATACCTCCGCAATATGCGCCGACGGCGCTACCGAGGTTAAACGCTATTTGCCCACCTGCGGCACCTAATAACTCTCCGCCTTTGGCATTTTGCAGTAACAATATTTGCAGAGGTGCTGAAAGGGCAAATAATCCCGCGCAACAAATAAAAGCAAAAATAAGCGACGTTGTTTTCATGCCGCCGCAGAAAAAGAGCATCAGCAGTGCCAGTACAATGATAAAGTCAGTCACTGCTGCAATGCGCAGTGGTGAATAACGTCCTGAAATCCTGCCACTTAGCATATTTCCCAGCACCATCCCTAGCCCAACTAACATCATAATAAAGGTCATCGCCGTTTCCGAAAAACCGGAAATAAACATCATGTATGGCTTTACGTAGCTGAACCAGGCAAACACACCTGCGTTGCCAAACATCGTGGCGGCGAAAATTAACCACGGGGCCGGGCTGCGCAAAAAGTGAAATTGTTCGCGCAGATTTCCTTTCGCCTCGTCGCGAATATCTGGCACCCAAAAATAGACCGATGCCATCACCGCAATATTAAAAACAGCGATCAATAAAAAGGTGTAACGCCAGCATTCCTGACTTAAATACGTTCCCAGCGGAATGCCCAGCAAATTGGCGACTGTCATCCCGGAAACCATCCCCGCCACGGCGGCGGTGACTTTTCCGGGTTTGATAATTTTTGATAACACGATCGCTCCGACGCCAAAAAATGCGCCATGCGGAAAGCCGGATACCAGCCGACCAATGGCGAGCATCAGGTAAGACGAAGAGAGCGTGAACATGGCGTTGCCAATGACGCACAACGCCACCAGAAACAACAAGATATGTTTGAGTGAGTAGCGGCTGGAAAAGAGTGCGATGATTGGCGCACCGACCACCACCACCAGTGCATAATACGAGATCATATGCCCGGCAGCAGGAATCGAAATTCCTACGTTATGCGCCAGCTCCGTGAGCACGCCCATAATGCCAAATTCGGCCATCCCCAAACCAAACGTGCCCAGAGCCAAAGATAAAATGACTTTTTTCATACCACCATCACAACCACCAGAACGGCTACCAATCACCGTAGCCAATAAAGTGATAGCTTGCAGGATAACGACCAGCAAGGCCAAGAGATAATTCGCCCCTCTGTATTCATTATCCTGCTGAATAGTTATTTCACTGCAAACGTACTTTCCAGTTTGCTGTAGCCCAGGCCGTTGATCTTTTTCACTTTGATCTGCACCGGAATACGCTCTTTCATCGCTTCTACGTGGCTAATCACACCGATGGTTTTGCCACTGGCGTTCAGGGCATCCAGCGCATCAAGGGCGGTATCCAGCGTTTCGCTATCCAGCGTGCCAAAACCTTCATCAAGGAACAGCGAGTCAATACGTGTTTTATGGCTGACCAGATCCGAAAGCGCCAGCGCCAGCGCCAGACTAACGAGGAAACTTTCGCCGCCGGAAAGGGTACGGGTATCGCGTACCGCATCTGCCTGCCAGGTATCAACAACCTCGACTTCCAGCGCCTCGCTGGCTTTGCGCTGTAACAGATAGCGCCCGTGCAGCCGGGTAAGTTGCTGATTAGCGAGATGGACTAAATTATCCAGCGTCAGCCCCTGGGCAAACTTGCGGAATTTATCGCCCTCTTTGGAACCTATTAGCGAATTCAGATATCCCCAGTCCTCAACCTGCTGCGTCATTTGAGCAATTTGCTGCATTAAGGTTTGTTGTTGCTGACGGTTATCTGCATCCTGCTTCAGCTGCTGGCGAATCTCGCCTTGACTCGTGGTGTTTTCACGCAACTTTTGGTGAGTTTGCGCTAACTCTTGCTGAATCTGCTCCACCGTCACAGTGAGAGCCAACCCGTCAGGTCGGTGTTGTTGATGCTGTGCCAGCGTTTCTGCTGTCTGAGTGACCAGCGTTTGCGCCTGACGGCGCTGGTTTTCCAGATTCTGCTTGAGCTGTTCCAGCTGCGTTAGTGTTTGTTCATCCATTAGCGCCGCAAGGAACGCCTGCTGATCGTCAAAGACGCTGGCCTGTAGCGCGGTGTCAAACTGCGCTTGGGCTTTTTGCAGACTTTGCGCCGCCAGAACATCCTGTTGCTGTAACGTCTGCTGCTGGCTGTGTAATGCGAGACATTGTTCATGAACCTGCCGCCAGTTATCCAGCGCCACAGTTTCTTCGCTGTGCGGGAGATCATCACTTTGCGGCAACGTTTCCAGAATCGGCGTCAGCTGCTGAATACGGTTTTGCAGCGCGGTTAATTCGTTCTGGCGTTGCTGCCAGCTCTGCGCTTCTTGCTGACGTGTCGCCAACCAGCTCTCTTCTTCATCTTCCTGTGGCAATGTCAGTGCATAACCCGCCAATGCCGTTAAGAGCTGCTGCTGACGTTGTTCAATTTGCTGTTGATACTGGATAATTTGCTGATTATGCGCGGCAATCTGCCCTTGTAATTCATGTCGTTGGCTGAGTAACCGCAGCTGGCGTTCGTGCTCATCTTGTGCATCCAGCCACGGTTGAATATCGTCCTGTGGCTGCAAGGTGATATTGAGGCTGGCCGTGACGGCTTGCCATTGTTGAGTAAGTGCTTGCTCATCTTGTCGGAGGCTTTGCGCTTCGTTTTCATCGCGCTGAAGCTGCTTCGTTAATGCATCCAGTTGCCCGCGCAGCGCCGCACCTTCTTCGCCGAGCTTTTTAACTTCGTTTTCCAGCGCCAGTAATCGAGACTGATTAACACCAGGCTCCAGCGCCTGATACGCCTCGACCGCCGGGTGGCTGGTGGAACCACAAAGTGGACAAGGCTGACCCGCCTGTAACTGTGCACGCTGGGCTTCCAGCGTTTTGATGCGCGCTTCCTGCTCGCAAATGGTTTTCACATCGGCAAGTTGCTGCGTCTTTTCTTTATAACGCGGGCGCATTTCGTTAAGTGCGACATTACGTTGCGTCTGTTCCAGAGTGACATTCTGGATAGTGACCATTAACTGCGCCAGACGTTTTTGTTGGGGAACAATCTGCCCATGCAGCGCGACCAGGCGCTGACGCAGTGGGCGTTGCTCGGCATGTTGCGCCAGGGCGGTAGCAACTTCATCGGCGGTTAACGTCAACGTGATCGCCGCAAGCGCATTAAGTTTTTGCTCAGCATGGGTTAACTGTTGCTGCCATTGCCGCAGATGCTCGCGATCGCTGGTTTGTTGGGAGAACTGCGCACGCCAACCCGCCAGTTCGTTGTTCCACTGACGGAAGCGGTCGTGTTCCTGTAACCAGGTATTCAGGCTTTGTTGCTGCTGCTGTAATTCTGCTGACTGCTTCGCCGCGTGGTGGCGAATGCTCGCGCGAAGCGCCATTGTGCTCTGTAAGCGAGTATTTACTTCTTCAATCTGCTGGCGAATATGCGCCAGCGCCGCGCTGTGTTCTGCGATGCGTTCCCAGTGTGGACGAAGATTTCGTGCCGGTTGTGCCAGACTAAGCGCCGCCAGTTGAGGTTGCGCTTTTTCTTCTTCGGCTAACGCCTGTTGCAAGGCCTGCTGACGGCGGCTGGCTTCTTGCTGCAATTCGTCCTGACGCGTTAACCAGTTTAGCGATTGTTGTTCTTGCTGCTGCGCGGTAATTAACTGTTTTTCTTCGTCAGTAAGTACCTGCAAACTCGCTGTCAGCGATTGCACTTGTTCCGGCGTGAGCAACGTGACGCCGCTGGCCTGCGCTTGCAGCTTCTCCAGCTCAGTGCGGGCCGATTTGTGCTGCTCAAAAACCATCGCCGAGATTTGCCCGTAGATTTCAGTGCCGGTTAACTCCTCGAGCAATTCCGCGCGTTCTTTGGGTTTGGCATTCAGGAAGGCAGCAAATTGCCCCTGCGAAAGCAGCATCGAACGGGTGAAGCGCCCGTAATCCAGCCTGGTTAACGTCGCTGTCAGTTCCAGCTTATCTTTCACTTTGTCGGCGAGAATTTTGCCGTCGGCGCAGCGCGCCAGCTCTACGCGAGGCACCTGCAAATTACCGTCCGGCTGGTTACGCGCCCGATTCTGGCTCCAGAACGCGCGATACGCTTCACCTTTCACTTCAAACTCCACCTCCGCCAGACATTCAGCGGTATCGCGGGTCATGAGATCATTTTGCGATTGTGAAACGTTAGAGAGACGCGGAGTTTCGTGATACAGCGCCAGACAAATGGCGTCCAGCAGGGTGGTTTTCCCCGCACCGGTTGGGCCGGTAATGGCAAACAGCCCGTTGCTGGCGAACGGCTCGCGGGTGAAATCAATCTTCCATTCGCCTTTTAATGAGTTCAGGTTTTTCAGGCGCAGGCTGAGAATTTTCATGCTTCGTGTTCTCCGGCGAGGGTATGCAACGTCGTGGTGAAAAGATGCTGCAGACGTTGCTGCTGCGATTCATCCAGTTCTTCCAGTGCCAGACGGCGATTGAACACCTCTTCGACGCTGAGTTCGCTGAGGGTTTCACGCTGTTGGCTGGCTAACACACGCTCGCGCTGTTCACGACTCCGACGTACCAGCAATACTTCGACAGGCAATGATTCGGTTAATGCCTGGATTTTGCGCTGAATATCATGCAGATACTCATCAGTAGTGATTTCGATATCCAGCCAGACAGGTGGCTCCTGCGATACATCGCGCCACTGTTCCAGCTGTGCGGTAATCGACGCCAGATCGCCTTTCAGCACCGCCATGGGTTGAGTTACCGGTACGTTCAGGTTTTCCACGCTCTCTAATTTGCCGTTTGAAAATGTCACCAGATGGACATATTTACTCTTACCGCATTCATCAAAACTCAGTGGAATGGGGGAACCGCAATAGCGAACATGTTCCATGCCGCCAATAATCTGTGCGCGGTGAATATGCCCGAGCGCGATGTAGTCGGCTGGTGGAAAGTTTTGTGCCGGAAACGCGTCCAGCGTGCCAATATAAATGTCACGCACGGCGTCACTTTTACTGGCACCCACGGTCGTTAAATGTCCCGTGGCGATGATGGGCAGAGGCTGATCGCCGCGCAGTTTGCAGGCATCGGCATAGTGTTGTTGGTAATAATCGGTAATCGCTGCCAGTAAATGCTGCTGTTTTTCAATACCGTTAAGCCCCGCCTGGCTGGAAATAATGTCACGCGGGCGTAAAAACGGAATGGGGCACAGCACTGCGCCTGGCGTCCCGTCGCGACGAGGCAAGATTTGCGGCGCATGTCCGGCGCTGGCGACCACGGTTGTATTGAGGAACGCCATGATATCGCGCGATTCATTCAGCGTGGCGACCGAGTCATGGTTTCCTGCCAGTACCACCAGATGACAGCCAGTTTGCTGTAAATTGACAACAAAACGGTTGTATAACGTGCGGGCGTAACTGGGCGGCGAGCCGGTATCGAAAACATCACCAGCAACAATAATCGCATCCACCTGATGGGTTTGTGCTGTCTCCAGCAGCCAGTCAAGAAAAGCCTGATGTTCAGCTTCGCGGCTTTTACTGTAGAAGTTCTGGCCGAGATGCCAGTCTGAGGTGTGAAGGATGCGCATAACGGTTCCCTGGCGAAAAAGCATGGTCGCGATTATACCCAAACAGATGTGCCATTTGCTTTTTTCTGCGCCACGGAAATCAATAACCTGAAGATATGTGCGACGAGCTTTTCATAAATCTGTCATAAATCTGACGCATAATGACGTCGCATTAATGATCGCAACCTATTTATTACAACAGGGCAAATCATGGCGAGACGTATTCTGGTCGTAGAAGATGAAGCTCCAATTCGCGAAATGGTCTGCTTCGTGCTCGAACAAAATGGCTTTCAGCCGGTCGAAGCGGAAGATTATGACAGTGCTGTGAATCAACTGAATGAACCCTGGCCGGATTTAATTCTCCTTGACTGGATGTTACCTGGCGGCTCCGGTATCCAGTTCATCAAACACCTCAAGCGCGAGTCGATGACCCGGGATATTCCAGTGGTGATGTTGACCGCCAGAGGGGAAGAAGAAGATCGCGTGCGCGGCCTTGAAACCGGCGCGGATGACTATATCACCAAGCCATTTTCGCCGAAGGAGCTGGTGGCGCGAATCAAAGCGGTAATGCGCCGTATTTCGCCAATGGCGGTGGAAGAGGTGATTGAGATGCAGGGATTAAGTCTCGACCCGACATCTCACCGAGTGATGGCGGGCGAAGAGCCGCTGGAGATGGGGCCGACAGAATTTAAACTGCTGCACTTTTTTATGACGCATCCTGAGCGCGTGTACAGCCGCGAGCAGCTGTTAAACCACATCTGGGGAACTAACGTGTATGTGGAAGACCGCACGGTCGATGTCCACATTCGTCGCCTGCGTAAAGCACTGGAGCCCGGCGGGCATGACCGCATGGTGCAGACCGTGCGCGGTACAGGATATCGTTTTTCAACCCGCTTTTAACGCCTTGCTCATCGGACGCAGAGCAGGGCTTATGATTTCTTAACTGGAGTATCTTACGTGCTGGAACGGCTGTCGTGGAAAAGGCTGGTGCTGGAGCTGCTACTTTGCTGCCTCCCGGCTTTCATCCTGGGTGCATTTTTTGGTTACCTGCCCTGGTTTTTGCTGGCATCGGTAACAGGACTGCTTATCTGGCATTTCTGGAATTTATTGCGCCTTTCATGGTGGCAGTGGGTGGATCGCAGTATGACCCCGCCACCGGGGCGTGGTAGCTGGGAACCGCTACTATACGGCTTACACCAGATGCAGCTGCGAAATAAAAAACGCCGCCGTGAACTGGGCAATCTGATTAAACGCTTTCGTAGCGGCGCGGAGTCGCTGCCCGACGCGGTGGTGCTGACCACGGAAGAGGGCGGTATTTTCTGGTGTAACGGTCTGGCGCAACAAATTCTTGGTTTGCGCTGGCCGGAAGATAACGGGCAGAACATCCTTAACCTACTACGTTACCCGGAGTTTACGCAATATCTGAAAACGCGTGATTTTTCTCGCCCGCTCAATCTGGTGCTCAACACCGGGCGGCATCTGGAAATTAGCGTCATGCCTTATACCCACAAACAGTTGCTGATGGTGGCGCGTGATGTCACGCAAATGCATCAACTGGAAGGGGCGCGGCGTAACTTTTTTGCCAACGTGAGCCATGAGTTACGTACGCCATTGACCGTGTTACAGGGTTACCTGGAGATGATGGATGAGCAGCCGCTGGAAGGCGCGGTACGCGAAAAAGCGTTGCACACCATGCGCGAGCAGACCCAGCGGATGGAAGGGCTGGTGAAGCAGTTGCTAACGCTGTCGAAAATTGAAGCCGCGCCGACGCAATTGCTCAATGAAAAGGTTGATGTGCCGATGATGCTGCGCGTTGTTGAGCGCGAGGCTCAGACTCTGAGTCAGAAAAAACAGACATTTACCTTTGAGATAGATAACGGCCTCAAGGTGTCTGGCAACGAAGATCAGCTACGCAGTGCGATTTCGAACCTGGTCTATAACGCCGTGAATCATACGCCGGAAGGCACGCATATCACCGTACGCTGGCAGCGAGTGCCGCACGGTGCCGAATTTAGCGTTGAAGATAACGGACCGGGCATTGCACCGGAGCATATTCCGCGCCTGACCGAGCGTTTTTATCGCGTTGATAAAGCGCGTTCCCGGCAAACCGGCGGTAGCGGATTAGGGTTAGCGATTGTGAAACATGCGGTGAATCATCACGAAAGTCGCCTGAATATTGAGAGTACAGTAGGAAAAGGAACACGTTTCAGTTTTGTTATCCCGGAACGTTTAATTGCCAAAAACAGCGATTAATCCGCCTTTGTCATCTTTTATTGCCATAAGCCAGCCGATGCTGGCTTATTTTCTTTGCAGTCAAAATACGGGCGTTAGATTTTACAACGGTTGGTGATTTTTTGTTCGCATGATTAGCCATGTCTTTTTCACGGAAATAGTGTTTTATACTGGTTGGTGATTTCTTATCGCTATATACCTCTGGTTTTTAGATCCCTCCTTGCTTTAAAACGTTATAAGCGTTTAAATTGCGCTTCAGGTGCTGTCATACTGACTGCATTAACGCGGTAAATCGAAAAACTATTCTTCGCCGCGCCTGGTTGGGAGTATTTCCCGCTAAAATTGTTTAAATATACCGCTGTATCATCCCCAGGGATTGGCACAAAAATTTAACGTTACAACACCACATCCACAGGCAGTATGATTTATGACCCATCAATTAAGATCGCGCGATATCATCGCTCTGGGCTTTATGACATTTGCGTTGTTCGTCGGCGCAGGTAACATTATTTTCCCTCCAATGGTCGGCTTACAGGCAGGCGAACACGTCTGGACTGCGGCATTCGGCTTCCTCATTACTGCCGTTGGCCTGCCGGTATTAACGGTAGTGGCGCTGGCAAAAGTTGGCGGCGGTGTTGACAGCCTCAGCACGCCAATCGGTAAAGTCGCTGGCGTACTGCTGGCAACGGTTTGTTACCTGGCGGTGGGGCCGCTTTTCGCTACGCCGCGTACAGCTACCGTTTCCTTTGAAGTGGGGATTGCGCCGCTGACGGGTGATTCCGCGCTGCCGCTGTTTATCTACAGCTTGGTCTATTTCGCTATCGTTATTCTGGTTTCGCTCTATCCGGGCAAGCTGCTGGATACCGTGGGCAACTTCCTTGCGCCGCTGAAAATTATCGCGCTGGTCATCCTGTCTGTTGTCGCGATTGTCTGGCCGGCGGGTTCTATCAGCACGGCGACTGAGGCTTATCAAAACGCTGCATTTTCTAACGGCTTCGTTAACGGCTATCTGACCATGGATACGCTGGGCGCAATGGTGTTTGGTATCGTTATTGTTAACGCGGCGCGTTCTCGTGGCGTTACCGAAGCGCGTCTGCTGACCCGTTATACCGTCTGGGCTGGCCTGATGGCGGGTGTTGGTCTGACTTTGCTGTACCTGGCGCTGTTCTGTCTGGGTTCAGACAGCGCGTCGCTGGTCGATCAGTCTGCAAACGGCGCTGCTATTCTGCATGCTTACGTTCAGCACACCTTTGGCGGCGGCGGTAGCTTCCTGCTGGCGGCGTTAATCTTCATCGCCTGTCTGGTCACGGCGGTTGGCCTGACCTGTGCTTGTGCAGAATTCTTTGCCCAGTACGTACCGCTCTCTTATCGTACGCTGGTGTTTATCCTCGGCGGCTTCTCGATGGTGGTGTCTAACCTCGGCTTAAGCCAGCTGATCCAGATCTCCGTACCGGTGCTGACCGCTATTTATCCGCCGTGTATCGCACTGGTTGTATTAAGTTTTACACGCTCATGGTGGCATAATTCGTCCCGCGTGATTGCTCCGCCGATGTTTATCAGCCTGCTTTTTGGTATTCTCGACGGGATCAAAGCATCTGCATTCAGCGATATCTTACCGTCCTGGGCGCAGCGTTTACCGCTGGCCGAACAAGGTCTGGCGTGGTTAATGCCAACAGTGGTGATGGTGGTTCTGGCCATTATCTGGGATCGCGCGGCAGGTCGTCAGGTGACCTCCAGCGCTCACTAAATCACTGAACATTTGTTTTAACCACGGGGCTGCGATGCCCCGTGGTTTTTTATTGTGTTGATGGGTTAGGAATTGATGGAAAGTAAGAATAAGCTAAAGCGTGGGCTAAGTACCCGCCACATACGCTTTATGGCACTGGGTTCAGCAATTGGCACCGGGCTGTTTTACGGTTCGGCAGACGCCATCAAAATGGCCGGTCCGAGCGTGTTGTTGGCCTATATTATCGGTGGTATCGCGGCGTATATCATTATGCGTGCGCTGGGGGAAATGTCGGTACATAACCCGGCCGCCAGCTCTTTCTCGCGTTATGCGCAGGAAAACCTTGGCCCGCTGGCAGGTTACATTACCGGATGGACCTACTGCTTTGAAATCCTTATTGTCGCCATCGCCGATGTGACCGCTTTTGGTATCTATATGGGTGTCTTGTTCCCGACGGTGCCGCACTGGATTTGGGTACTGAGCGTGGTGCTGATCATTTGCGCCGTAAACCTGATGAGCGTGAAGGTCTTCGGTGAGCTGGAATTCTGGTTCTCGTTCTTTAAAGTCGCCACCATCATCATCATGATTGTCGCCGGTTTCGGCATCATCATCTGGGGGATTGGCAACGGCGGGCAACCGACCGGTATTCATAACCTGTGGAGCAACGGCGGCTTCTTCAGTAACGGCTGGCTTGGCATGGTAATGTCGTTGCAAATGGTGATGTTTGCTTACGGTGGGATCGAAATTATCGGGATTACCGCCGGTGAAGCGAAAGATCCTGAGAAATCGATTCCGCGTGCGATTAACTCCGTGCCGATGCGTATTCTGGTGTTCTACGTCGGTACGCTGTTCGTCATTATGTCTATCTACCCGTGGAATCAGGTTGGCACTGCCGGTAGCCCGTTCGTGCTGACGTTCCAGCATATGGGCATTACCTTTGCCGCCAGCATTCTTAACTTTGTTGTGCTGACCGCTTCGCTGTCGGCAATTAACAGTGACGTATTTGGCGTAGGCCGTATGCTCCACGGTATGGCAGAGCAGGGCAGCGCACCGAAAATTTTCAGCAAAACGTCGCGTCGCGGTATTCCGTGGGTTACGGTGCTGGTGATGACTACCGCGCTGCTGTTTGCGGTGTATCTGAACTACATCATGCCGGAAAACGTCTTCCTGGTGATCGCTTCGCTGGCAACCTTCGCCACGGTATGGGTGTGGATTATGATCCTGCTGTCGCAAATCGCCTGCCGTCGCCGTTTGCCGCCAGAAGAAGTTAAGGCGCTGAAATTTAAAGTGCCGGGTGGGGTAGCAACGACCATCGGCGGGCTGATTTTCCTGCTCTTTATTATCGGGTTGATTGGTTATCACCCGGATACGCGTATCTCGCTGTATGTCGGTTTCGCGTGGATTGTTGTGCTGTTGATTGGCTGGATGTTTAAACGCCGCCACGATCGTCAGCTGGCTGAAAACCAATAATACTTGCGTTCTGTAAGCCGGTTCAGGAGGAAATCCTGATCCGGCTATTCCGAAAGTTATCCGCCCCCGTCCTCCTCCCCCAAATATCCTTCAGATGATGAGTGATCCTGCATTAGGCTATGGCAAGGTGATCAGATTTTCATCACAGGGGAATTATGATGTTAAATGCATGGCACCTGCCGGTGCCCCCATTTGTTAAACAAAGCAAAGATCAACTGCTCATTACACTGTGGCTGACGGGCGAAGACCCACCGCAGCGCATTATGCTGCGTACAGAACACGATAACGAAGAAATGTCAGTACCAATGCATAAGCAGCGCAGTCAGCCGCAGCCAGGCGTCACCGCATGGCGTGCGGCGATTGATCTCTCCAGCGGACAACCCCGGCGGCGTTACAGTTTCAAACTGCTGTGGCACGATCGCCAGCGTTGGTTTACACCGCAGGGCTTCAGCCGAATGCCGCCGGCACGACTGGAGCAGTTTGCCGTCGATGTACCGGATATCGGCCCACAATGGGCTGCGGATCAGATTTTTTATCAGATCTTCCCTGATCGTTTTGCGCGTAGTCTTCCTCGTGAAGCTGAACAGGATCATGTCTATTACCATCATGCAGCCGGACAAGAGATCATCTTGCGTGACTGGGATGAACCGGTCACGGCGCAGGCGGGCGGATCAACGTTCTATGGCGGCGATCTGGACGGGATAAGCGAAAAACTGCCGTATCTGAAAAAGCTTGGCGTGACAGCGCTGTATCTCAATCCGGTGTTTAAAGCTCCCAGCGTACATAAATACGATACCGAGGATTATCGCCATGTCGATCCGCAGTTTGGCGGTGATGGGGCGTTGCTGCGTTTGCGACACAATACGCAGCAGCTGGGAATGCGGCTGGTGCTGGACGGCGTGTTTAACCACAGTGGCGATTCCCATGCCTGGTTTGACAGGCACAATCTTGGCACGGGGGGAGCTTGTCACAACTCTGAATCGCCCTGGCGCGACTGGTACTCGTTTAGTGATGATGGCACGGCGCTCGACTGGCTTGGCTATGCCAGCTTGCCGAAGCTGGATTATCAGTCGGAAAGTCTGGTGAATGAAATTTATCGCGGGGAAGACAGTATTGTCCGCCACTGGCTGAAAGCGCCGTGGAATATGGACGGCTGGCGGCTGGATGTGGTGCATATGCTGGGGGAGGCGGGTGGGGCGCGCAATAATATGCAGCACGTTGCCGGGATCACCGAAGCGGCGAAAGAAACCCAGCCGGAAGCGTATATTGTCGGCGAACATTTTGGCGATGCACGGCAATGGTTACAGGCCGATGTGGAAGATGCTGCCATGAACTATCGTGGCTTCACATTCCCGTTGTGGGGATTTCTTGCCAATACCGACATCTCTTATGATCCGCAGCAAATTGACGCCCAAACCTGTATGGCCTGGATGGATAATTACCGCGCAGGGCTTTCTCATCAACAACAATTACGTATGTTTAATCAGCTCGATAGCCACGATACTGCGCGATTTAAAACGCAGCTCGGTCGGGATATTGCGCGCCTGCCGCTGGCGGTGGTCTGGCTGTTCACCTGGCCTGGTGTACCGTGCATTTATTACGGTGATGAAGTGGGACTGGATGGTAAAAACGATCCGTTTTGCCGTAAACCGTTCCCCTGGCAGGTGGAAAAGCAGGATACGGCGTTATTCGCGCTGTACCGGCGAATGATTGTGCTGCGTAAGAAAAGTCAGGCGCTGCGTCGTGGCGGCTGTCAGGTGCTGTATGCGGAAGATAACGTAGTGGTATTTGTCCGCGTGCTGAATCAGCAACGTGTACTGGTGGCAATCAACCGTGGCGAGGCCAGTGAAGTGGTGCTACCCGCGTCACCGTTTCTCAATGCCGTGCAATGGCAATGCAAAGAAGGGCATGGGCAACTGACTGACGGGATTCTGGCTTTGCCTGCCATTTCGGCTACGGTATGGATGAACTAACGTTTTATAACGCCTTGTGTGACGCCTGCGCCATCATCCGCGGATAAAACTGCCAGAAGCGGGTTTCGAGGGCGTCATAATGAGCGTCTAAATCGTACCATGAGTCACGCAGGGCATCCAGACGTGGGCGGCGGCTTGCCATGCCGTTTAACACGTTCTGGATGAAATCCATATCGCGATAGCGCACCAGCCACTGCTCTGACCACAAGTAATTGTTCAGATTGATAAAACGTGGCGGTGAGTCCGGCAAAATCGTCATCACTTGCTCGCGGGCATAACAGACAAATACCTGTAGCGGAAAGTCCGGCGACAGCTGCGACCAGTGGCGGGAAAGAAAGTGATCCCACATGACATCCAGCGTAATAGGCGCAACGCGGCGCGTTTCACTACGAAACCACTCCCGTGCTTCGCGGACTTCCGGCAGATTGTCAGTCAATACGTCGATACGTCGATGCATATGAATGCCAGCCACGACGTCGGGCGGAAAACTTTCTTCAGGATTTCCGCGTACGAAATCAGCCAGTAAATTGCCAGAAAGCGAGCTTTCCGCGAGATGGGCTAAATGCAGGTGAGCTAAAAAATTCATCGATTATATTCTATCCAAAGGGGGGGAAAGGTTGCAGGGAGAGCGCCCCGGCACTAGACTACCCGACTCTTATTTTAGTCTGAGTCAGTGTCATGCGCGTTACCGATTTCTCCTTTGAATTGCCCGAATCCCTGATTGCCCACTATCCCATGCCTGAACGCAGTAGCTGTCGTTTACTGTCGCTGGACGGGCCGACGGGCGCGCTGACGCACGGTACTTTCACCGATTTACTCGATAAGCTCAACCCCGGCGATCTTCTGGTTTTTAATAATACCCGCGTGATCCCGGCGCGTCTGTTTGGGCGTAAAGCCAGCGGCGGCAAGATTGAAGTGCTGGTTGAGCGGATGCTCGACGACAAACGCATTCTTGCGCATATTCGCGCCTCGAAAGCGCCAAAACCTGGCGCAGAACTGTTGCTGGGCGATGACGAAAGTATCAACGCAACAATGACCGCGCGCCACGGCGCACTGTTTGAAGTCGAATTTAATGATGAACGCTCGGTACTGGATATCCTCAACAGCATCGGCCATATGCCGCTGCCGCCGTATATCGATCGTCCGGACGAAGACGCTGACCGCGAACTTTATCAAACCGTTTATAGCGAAAAACCGGGCGCGGTTGCAGCCCCGACCGCTGGTCTGCATTTTGACGAGCCTTTGCTGGAAAAATTACGCGCCAAAGGCGTGGAGATGGCGTTTGTGACGTTGCACGTTGGTGCGGGCACCTTCCAGCCGGTGCGCGTCGACACCATTGAAGATCACATCATGCACTCGGAATACGCTGAAGTACCGCAGGATGTGGTAGACGCGGTACTGGCGGCGAAAGCGCGCGGTAACCGGGTGATTGCGGTTGGCACCACTTCAGTACGTTCGCTGGAAAGCGCGGCACAGGCGGCAAAAAACGATCTTATCGAACCGTTCTTTGACGATACCCAAATCTTTATCTATCCGGGCTTCCAGTACAAAGTGGTCGATGCGCTGGTGACGAACTTCCACTTGCCAGAGTCGACGCTGATTATGCTGGTTTCGGCCTTTGCCGGTTATCAACATACCATGAATGCCTATAAAGCGGCGGTAGAAGAGAAATATCGCTTTTTTAGTTACGGTGATGCGATGTTTATCACGTACAATCCGCAGGCAATTAATGAGCGCGTCGGGGAGTAATTCCGCGGCGCTGGTTTAAACGTTGGACTGTTTTTCTGACGTAGTGGAGAAAAAATGAAATTTGAACTGGACACCACCGACGGTCGCGCACGCCGTGGCCGCCTGGTCTTTGATCGTGGCGTAGTGGAAACGCCTTGTTTTATGCCTGTTGGCACCTACGGCACCGTAAAAGGGATGACGCCGGAAGAAGTTGAAGCCACTGGCGCGCAAATTATCCTCGGCAACACCTTCCACCTGTGGCTGCGCCCGGGCCAGGAAATCATGAAACTGCACGGCGATCTGCATGATTTTATGCAGTGGAAAGGACCGATTCTTACCGACTCCGGCGGCTTCCAGGTCTTCAGCCTTGGTGATATTCGTAAAATCACCGAACAGGGCGTTCACTTCCGTAACCCGATCAACGGCGACCCGATTTTCCTCGACCCGGAAAAGTCGATGGAGATTCAGTACGATCTTGGTTCGGATATCGTCATGATCTTTGATGAGTGTACGCCGTATCCTGCTGACTGGGATTACGCAAAACGCTCTATGGAGATGTCTCTGCGTTGGGCGAAGCGTAGCCGTGAGCGTTTTGACAGTCTTGGTAACAAAAATGCGTTATTTGGTATAATTCAGGGCAGTATTTACGAAGATTTACGTGATATATCTGTTAAAGGTCTGGTAGATATCGGCTTTGATGGCTACGCTGTCGGCGGTCTGGCTGTGGGTGAGCCGAAAGCAGATATGCACCGTATTCTGGAGCATGTGTGTCCGCAAATTCCGGCAGACAAACCGCGTTACCTGATGGGCGTTGGTAAACCGGAAGACCTGGTTGAAGGCGTACGTCGCGGTATCGATATGTTTGACTGCGTAATGCCAACCCGCAACGCCCGAAATGGTCATTTGTTCGTGACCGATGGCGTGGTGAAAATCCGCAATGCGAAATATAAGAGCGATACTGGCCCACTCGATCCTGAGTGTGATTGCTACACCTGTCGCAATTATTCACGCGCTTACTTGCATCATCTCGACCGTTGCAACGAAATATTAGGCGCGCGACTCAACACCATTCATAACCTTCGTTACTACCAGCGTTTGATGGCGGGTTTACGCAAGGCTATTGAAGAGGGTAAATTAGAGAGCTTCGTAACTGATTTTTACCAGCGTCAGGGGCGAGAAGTACCACCTTTGAACGTTGATTAATATTAATAATGAGGGAAATTTAATGAGCTTTTTTATTTCTGATGCGGTAGCGGCAACGGGTGCACCGGCGCAAGGTAGCCCGATGTCTTTGATTTTGATGCTGGTGGTATTCGGTCTGATTTTCTATTTCATGATCCTGCGTCCACAGCAGAAGCGCACCAAAGAACACAAAAAGCTGATGGACTCCATTGCCAAAGGTGATGAAGTTCTGACGAACGGTGGCCTGGTTGGTCGCGTAACCAAAGTAGCGGAAAACGGCTACATTGCTATCGCGCTGAATGACACCACTGAAGTAGTTATTAAACGTGACTTCGTAGCTGCCGTCCTGCCGAAAGGCACCATGAAGGCGCTGTAATTAAAATTTTTCCCTAAGGGAATTGCCGTGTTAAACCGTTATCCTTTGTGGAAGTACGTCATGCTGATCGTGGTGATTGTCATCGGTCTGCTGTATGCGCTTCCCAACCTGTTTGGTGAGGATCCGGCTGTTCAGATCACTGGTGCGCGCGGAGTCGCCGCCAGTGAGCAAACGCTGATCCAGGTCCAGAAAACGTTACAAGAAGAAAAAATAACTGCTAAGTCTGTGGCACTGGAAGAGGGCGCTATTCTTGCGCGCTTCGACTCCACTGACACCCAGTTGCGCGCTCGTGAAGCATTAATGGGCGTTATGGGTGACAAATACGTCGTGGCGCTTAACCTTGCCCCGGCAACGCCGTGCTGGCTGGCAGCTATTCATGCTGAGCCGATGAAGCTCGGCCTTGACCTGCGTGGCGGCGTTCACTTCCTGATGGAAGTGGATATGGACACCGCGCTTGGCAAACTCCAGGAACAAAATATCGATAGCCTACGCAGTGACCTGCGCGAAAAGGGCATCCCGTATACCACTGTTCGTAAAGAAAACAACTACGGCCTGAGCATCACTTTCCGCGATGCTAAAGCTCGTGATGAAGCCATTGCGTATCTGAGCAAGCGCCATCCGGACCTGGTGATTAGCAGCCAGGGCAGCAACCAGCTGCGTGCGGTAATGAGCGATGCTCGTCTGAGTGAAGCGCGTGAATATGCGGTGCAGCAGAACATTAATATCCTGCGTAACCGTGTAAACCAACTTGGCGTGGCGGAGCCGGTGGTTCAGCGTCAGGGTGCTGACCGTATCGTTGTTGAACTGCCTGGTATTCAGGACACTGCGCGTGCGAAAGAGATTCTGGGCGCGACGGCAACGCTGGAATTCCGTCTGGTAAACACCAATGTTGATCAGGCCGCTGCGGCATCCGGTCGCGTACCGGGCGACTCTGAAGTGAAACAGACCCGCGAAGGTCAGCCGGTTGTGCTGTACAAACGCGTAATTCTGACTGGTGACCATATCACCGACTCCACTTCCAGCCAGGACGAATACAACCAGCCGCAGGTTAACATCTCGCTCGATAGCGCTGGTGGCAACATTATGTCTAACTTCACCAAGGACAACATCGGCAAACCGATGGCAACCCTGTTTGTGGAGTACAAAGACAGCGGTAAGAAAGATGCAAATGGTCGTGCGGTTCTGGTGAAACAGGAAGAGGTGATTAACATCGCCAACATCCAGTCTCGTCTGGGTAACAGCTTCCGTATCACCGGCATCAACAACCCGAACGAAGCCCGTCAGCTGTCACTGCTGCTGCGTGCCGGTGCGTTGATCGCGCCGATTCAGATTGTTGAAGAACGTACAATTGGCCCGACCCTGGGTATGCAGAACATTGAGCAGGGGCTGGAGGCTTGCCTTGCCGGTCTGCTGGTTTCTATTCTGTTCATGATCATCTTCTATAAGAAGTTTGGTCTGATTGCGACCAGTGCTCTGATTGCCAACTTGATCTTGATCGTCGGTATTATGTCGCTGTTGCCAGGCGCAACACTGAGTATGCCAGGTATCGCGGGTATCGTCTTAACCCTTGCGGTAGCGGTCGATGCGAACGTACTGATCAACGAACGTATTAAAGAAGAGTTGAGCAACGGACGTACTGTTCAACAGGCAATTGATGAAGGTTATCGTGGCGCATTCAGTTCTATCTTCGATGCGAACATCACCACGCTGATTAAAGTCATCATCCTGTACGCAGTGGGTACCGGGGCAATTAAAGGGTTCGCGATTACTACCGGTATCGGTGTGGCGACGTCGATGTTTACCGCGATTGTCGGTACGCGTGCCATCGTAAACCTGCTATATGGCGGCAAGCGCGTCAAGAAGCTGTCAATCTGAGGAGTGCGATGTGGCACAGGAATATACTGTTGAACAACTAAACCACGGCCGTAAAGTCTATGACTTTATGCGCTGGGACTACTGGGCTTTCGGCATCTCTGGTCTGCTGTTAATCGCTGCTATCGTTATTATGGGCGTGCGCGGCTTTAACTGGGGGCTGGATTTCACCGGTGGTACGGTTATCGAAATTACGCTCGAAAAACCGGCTGAAATTGACGTAATGCGTGATGCATTGCAAAAAGCCGGTTTTGAAGAGCCAATGCTGCAAAACTTTGGTAGCAGCCACGACATCATGGTCCGTATGCCGCCTGCTGAAGGCGAAACCGGCGGTCAGGTGCTGGGCAGCCAAGTTCTGAAGGTGATTAACGAATCCACCAATCAGAATGCAGCAGTGAAGCGTATTGAGTTCGTCGGTCCGAGCGTGGGGGCAGACCTTGCGCAAACCGGTGCGATGGCGTTGATGGCAGCGCTGCTGTCTATCCTCGTGTACGTAGGTTTCCGCTTTGAGTGGCGACTGGCGGCAGGGGTGGTTATTGCGCTGGCGCACGACGTTATCATTACGCTGGGTATTTTGTCGTTATTCCATATCGAGATTGACCTGACCATTGTGGCATCGTTGATGTCGGTTATCGGTTACTCGCTTAACGACAGTATCGTGGTATCGGACCGAATTCGTGAAAACTTCCGCAAGATCCGTCGCGGTACGCCTTACGAAATCTTTAACGTGTCCTTGACCCAGACGCTGCACCGTACCTTGATCACATCCGGTACTACCTTGATGGTTATCCTGATGCTGTATCTCTTCGGTGGTCCGGTACTGGAAGGCTTCTCGCTGACCATGCTTATCGGTGTTTCCATCGGCACTGCATCTTCCATCTACGTAGCATCTGCGTTGGCTCTGAAACTGGGTATGAAGCGCGAACACATGTTGCAGCAGAAAGTGGAAAAAGAAGGGGCGGATCAGCCGTCAATTCTGCCTTAATCAAGTTCCCGTTGATGTTGAAAATCCCGGTCAGAAGATCGGGATTTTTTTTGATGTATGGAGATTGCGAAAATCCCCGCATCTTGGGAAACTGCGCGTAACCCTACATTTCATCCAGGTAACTTTTCATGGCTATCATCCCAAAAAACTATGCACGGTTAGAAAGCGGCTATCGCGAAAAAGCATTAAAAATCTATCCGTGGGTCTGCGGTCGCTGTTCCCGCGAGTTTGTTTATTCTAACCTGCGTGAACTTACCGTTCACCACATTGATCACGACCATACCAATAACCCGGAAGATGGCAGTAACTGGGAATTGTTGTGTCTCTATTGCCACGATCATGAGCATTCGAAATATACCGAAGCGGATCAGTATGGTACGACCGTTATCGCAGGGGAAGATGCGCAGAAAGATGTCGGTGAAGCGAAGTACAACCCATTCGCTGACCTGAAAGCGATGATGAACAAGAAGAAGTGATTAAAACGTAAAATTGCCTGATGCGCTACGCTTATCAGGCCTACGTTATTTCAGCAATATATTGAATTTACGTGCTTTTGTGGGCCGGACAAAGCGTTTACGCCGCATCCGGCATGAACAAAGCACACGTTGTTAACAATCAGAAATGCCGGGAATAAATCCCGGCATTTTCATAATCAGAAGTTGTAACCTACTACCAGGTAACCACCCCAGCCGGTAGAGCGAACGTTGAAGTTGCCGTTGCCGAAGTTCAGTTCTGCATCGTCGTTCCACTGACCACCGTCGTGCCAGTAACGAGCTACGACAGAGTAGTGCCAGTGATCGTAGTTCAGAGCCAGAATATGGCTGGAAGCGATAGAGTTATTAGTACGGGTCTTAATACCGTTGATTGCGTTACCGCTGTCATCCCCTAAATCGGAACCCCAGTCGAAGTTGGTGAAGCCGATGTAGCTCAGCTGACCGCCCCACAGATCGGTAATCGGCACAAAGTATTTAATTTTGAAACGGTAACCGTCCCACTCGTTTTCGTTCGCTGCGCCATAGTTCTGCCACTGGTATTTCGCATAGACGTTCATGGACAGGCTCATCGGCAGGCCAGTGTCGATATCGGTACCCAGACCCATGTACCAAGTGCTCTGGCGACCATCTTTATTACGACCCATGTCGTAAATGTAGTTGTTCGCGAAGTACCACTCTTTGAACGGACCGAAGCTAAGGTCAGTATTGGTCAGCTTGTCGATGGAGAAACGTGGTTCGATTTCCATAAACAGCGGAGAACCGTGGTTCCAGATACCTTTAGCATCGGAGTTACCGCCGAAGAATACCGGCGCATCCGCATAACCATAGAAGTCGAACCAGTCTTTTTTAGCGAATGCTTCGTACTCAAGGTAGGTATCGTTGCGGATCTGCGGTCCGAAACGGGTGTGATAGCTTCCGACAACGTTAACGCTCTGGTGCCACCAGTCGGAAAGATACTGCGGTTTGTCGTTTTCAGCTGCGTTGACAGTAAAAGACGAAGAGAGCGCCAGTACCGCACCGGCTGCCAGTAATGTTTTTTTCATATGTATGCCACTGTTTGAAAATCCCTTGCGGGAGTGAAAAAGGCGCAAATTGCGTTTCTAAATATTTCGTATACAGAGGAGCCTATTATAAAAATCATTGCTCACAAAAATATGTTTCGTTTCACAGTTCTATCATTCACGTAATCGATTGCGTTCACGTTTACACACATTCGGGCGGGGATTGTACTGACTTTCGCCCTTGTTGCAAACTTTTACTATCAATCCAGGTGATGTAAGCAGAGTAACAAAATGACGGGGAAAGATGTTGCGGGACGCACAAAATCGTCCCGAAATACGTTTACTGCATAACAGGTTGAATGTCGTGGATACGTACAAAGCCTAACTGATCCACAGAAATCCCCTTTAATTGTAACGGAATATCAACATCGCTGGGGGCGAGGACGCTGGCAGGGGCATTAATCAATTGATTCTGCACATTGATTTCCTGAAAGTTGTCTATTGTTCCCTGAATTTGCCCATATTCAACAGTTCCGCTGAATGCGGGCAAGGGATCATTCGACTCACCCTGAATACGTAGTGTAAGGGTGGTGCCATCTGTATCAGGCGTAATATTCACCAGCGACATACGTAAAGTACCGATCTGGCTTTCCAGTCTTGCCGGTGTTTTCGCTCTAGGCAGAAGGTAAACCCCACTGCTGGATTTTGCATTCAGCCTGTTTTGCTGAGTGATTTTGACTGTTTCTTGATTGAGTTGCGTCATCTCCTGGTTCAGCGTGCTGACGCTGTGTTTCATCTGTCGCACTTCACTTTGCTGCACACAGGCGCTAAGGCTGAACAGGCTTCCCAGCAGGAGCAGTCGAAAAACGTTAGTATTCATAGGTCGTCCCTTTCTCGTCGCAATTAGCCTAATGGTAGAGGGTAAAAGCAGCGAAAGCATCGATCCTTTATCTCAAAAGCGTTGCGCCTTTGTTGTATCGTCAGTTCAGGGTAAAATAGATTTCCGTTAACCACCTGGTCAGGACGCCGTATGCATTGCCCATTCTGTTTCGCCGTGGACACTAAGGTAATTGACTCTCGTCTCGTGGGCGAGGGTTCATCCGTACGCCGCCGTCGGCAGTGTCTGGTGTGTAATGAACGTTTCACCACCTTTGAAGTGGCGGAGCTGGTTATGCCGCGTGTTGTAAAAAGCAACGACGTGCGTGAACCGTTTAATGAAGAGAAATTGCGTAGCGGAATGCTGCGGGCGCTGGAAAAACGTCCGGTGAGTTCCGATTACGTTGAAATGGCAATCAATCATATTAAATCGCAGCTGCGCGCCACCGGTGAGCGCGAAGTACCGAGCAAGATGATTGGCAATCTGGTGATGGAGCAATTGAAAAAGCTCGATAAAGTCGCCTATATCCGTTTTGCCTCTGTCTACCGCAGTTTCGAAGATATCAAAGAATTTGGCGAAGAGATCGCGCGCTTGGAGGACTAAGCCGTGCAGGACGAGTATTACATGGCGCGGGCGCTAAAGCTGGCGCAACGAGGACGTTTTACCACCCACCCCAACCCGAATGTCGGGTGCGTCATTGTCAAAGATGGCGAAATTGTCGGTGAAGGTTACCACCAACGAGCGGGTGAACCACATGCCGAAGTACACGCGTTGCGTATGGCGGGTGAAAAAGCCAAAGGCGCAACGGCGTATGTGACACTCGAACCCTGTAGCCATCATGGCCGTACGCCACCGTGCTGTGACGCACTCATCGCCGCTGGCGTAGCGCGCGTGGTCGCAGCGATGCAAGATCCTAACCCGCAGGTCGCTGGGCGTGGACTTTACCGTCTGCAACAGGCTGGCATTGACGTCAGCCACGGGCTGATGATGAGTGAAGCCGAGCAATTGAATAAAGGCTTTCTCAAGCGGATGCGCACCGGCTTTCCTTATATTCAGTTAAAACTTGGCGCATCGCTTGATGGCCGCACGGCGATGGCGAGCGGCGAAAGCCAGTGGATCACTTCGCCTCAGGCGCGGCGCGACGTACAACGACAGCGCGCACAAAGTCATGCCATTTTAACCAGCAGCGCCACGGTGCTGGCGGATGATCCAGCCTTAACAGTGCGTTGGTCTGAACTGGATGAACAAACTCAGGCGCTCTACCCGCAACAAAATCTCCGCCAGCCAGTACGTATTGTGATTGATAGCCAAAATCGCGTGACGCCGGAACATCGCATTGTGCAGCAGCCCGGCGAAAGCTGGTTCGCGCGTACGCAGGAAGATTCTCGTGAGTGGCCGGAAACGGTGCGTACCTTGCTGATTCCAGAGCATAAAGGTCATCTGGATCTGGTTGTACTGATGATGCAACTGGGTAAACAGCAGATTAACAGCATCTGGGTGGAAGCGGGGCCAACGCTCGCTGGCGTATTGCTACAGGCGGGTTTAGTCGATGAGCTGATTGTCTATATCGCACCTAAACTATTAGGCAGCGACGCCCGTGGATTATGCTCGCTGCCAGGGCTTGAGAAATTAGCCGACGCCCCCCAATTTAAATTCAAAGAGATACGTCATGTAGGCCCGGATGTTTGCCTGCATTTAGTGGGTGCATGATCTCCCGGCTCGAAAGGGAAGCAGCGCACGAAATATTATGCTAAAATCCGCCCCCCTGCGGGGCCATACTCGAACCCGAAGGAAGAAAATGAACATTATTGAAGCTAACGTTGCTACCCCGGACGCTCGCGTCGCCATCACCATCGCGCGTTTCAACAACTTTATCAATGACAGCCTGCTGGAAGGTGCAATTGACGCACTGAAACGTATCGGTCAGGTAAAAGATGAAAACATTACCGTTGTTTGGGTGCCTGGTGCCTATGAGCTGCCGCTGGCGGCGGGTGCACTGGCTAAAACTGGTAAATACGACGCGGTGATTGCGCTGGGTACGGTTATTCGTGGTGGCACTGCCCACTTTGAATATGTCGCTGGTGGTGCAAGCAACGGCCTGGCGCATGTTGCCCAGGACAGCGAAATTCCGGTTGCTTTTGGGGTTCTGACCACTGAAAGCATTGAACAAGCGATCGAACGTGCTGGCACCAAAGCTGGCAACAAAGGTGCAGAAGCTGCACTGACCGCGCTTGAAATGATTAATGTATTGAAAGCCATCAAGGCCTGAAATTAGTAAGGGGAAATCCGTGAAACCTGCTGCTCGTCGCCGCGCTCGTGAGTGTGCCGTCCAGGCGCTCTACTCTTGGCAGTTGTCCCAGAACGACATCGCTGATGTTGAATACCAGTTCCTGGCTGAACAGGATGTAAAAGACGTTGACGTCCTGTACTTCCGTGAGCTGCTGGCTGGGGTGGCGACTAACACCGCATACCTCGACGGACTGATGAAGCCCTACCTGTCCCGCCTGCTGGAAGAACTGGGCCAGGTAGAAAAAGCAGTACTGCGCATTGCGCTGTACGAACTGTCTAAACGTAGTGATGTGCCATACAAAGTGGCCATTAACGAAGCGATCGAACTGGCGAAATCGTTCGGCGCAGAAGACAGCCATAAGTTCGTCAACGGCGTACTCGATAAAGCAGCACCTGTGATTCGCCCTAACAAAAAGTAATATCCAGGCCGGTAGATTCACGGAAGACTGTTCCATGATCGCCGGCCTTTTCTTTTTTACCTGCTGAGGCATAACGTATGGCATGTGGCGAGTTCTCCCTGATTGCCCGTTATTTTGACCGTGTAAGAAGTTCTCGTCTTGATGTCGAACTGGGCATCGGCGACGATTGCGCTCTTCTCAATATCCCCGAGAAACAGACCCTGGCGATCAGCACTGATACGCTGGTGGCGGGCAACCATTTCCTCCCTGATATCGATCCTGCTGATCTGGCTTATAAAGCACTGGCGGTGAACCTAAGCGATCTGGCAGCGATGGGGGCCGATCCGGCCTGGCTGACGCTGGCATTAACCTTACCGGACGTAGACGAAGCGTGGCTTGAGTCCTTCAGCGACAGTTTGTTTGATCTTCTCAATTATTACGATATGCAACTCATTGGCGGCGATACCACGCGTGGGCCATTATCAATGACGTTGGGTATCCACGGCTTTGTTCCGATGGGACGAGCCTTAACGCGCTCTGGGGCGAAACCGGGTGACTGGATCTATGTGACCGGTACACCGGGCGATAGCGCCGCCGGGCTGGCGATTTTGCAAAACCGTTTGCAGGTTGCCGATGCTAAAGATGCTGACTACTTGATCAAACGTCATCTCCGTCCATCGCCGCGTATTTTACAGGGGCAGGCACTGCGCGATCTGGCAAATTCAGCTATCGATCTCTCTGACGGTCTGATTTCCGATCTTGGGCATATCGTGAAAGCCAGCGACTGCGGCGCACGTATTGACCTAGCATTGCTGCCGTTTTCTGATGCGCTTTCTCGCCATGTTGAACCGGAACAGGCGCTGCGCTGGGCGCTCTCTGGCGGTGAAGATTACGAGTTGTGTTTCACGGTGCCGGAACTGAACCGTGGCGCGCTGGATGTTGCTCTCGGACACCTTGGCGTACCGTTTACCTGTATCGGGCAAATGACCGCCGATATCGAAGGGCTTTGTTTTATTCGTGACGGCGAACCTGTCACGTTTGACTGGAAAGGATATGACCATTTTGCCACGCCATAAAGATGTCGCGAAAAGTCGCCTGAAGATGAGTAATCCGTGGCATCTGCTTGCTGTCGGATTCGGAAGTGGATTAAGCCCAATCGTTCCTGGCACGATGGGATCGCTGGCGGCGATCCCTTTCTGGTATCTGATGACCTTTTTACCCTGGCAGCTCTACTCGCTGGTGGTGATGTTGGGGATCTGTATCGGCGTCTATCTTTGTCATCAAACGGCGAAAGATATGGGCGTGCACGATCACGGCAGCATTGTCTGGGACGAATTTATTGGTATGTGGATCACGCTCATGGCGCTGCCGACCAATGACTGGCAGTGGGTTGCCGCCGGGTTTGTGATTTTCCGTATTCTGGATATGTGGAAGCCGTGGCCGATCCGCTGGTTTGATCGCAATGTACATGGCGGCATGGGGATCATGATCGACGATATTGTCGCCGGGGTGATTTCCGCAGGCATCCTGTACTTTATCAGTCATCACTGGCCGCTGGGTATTCTGTCGTAGTTGTGCACCGATGCCTGATGTGACGCTTGTCACGTCTCATCAGGCCTGGACTCTTATTTAAATCCTACGACCGCATGCGGTTTATACGGCGTTTCCAGCTCGGCAATCTGTTCTGGCTTCAAAGTGATATCCACCGCGTTCAGCAGCTCATCAAGCTGTTCTTCCCGCGAAGTTCCGATAATCGGTGCGGCAATGCCCGGTTTACTTAACAACCAGGCCAGCGCAACTTGTGCTCGTGTTGCACCGAGTTCTTCACTGACGCCCGTTAACCGCTCTGCGATCTGCGCGTCATTTTCATCGCTTTCTTTATAGAGATTTTTCCCCACCTCATCAGACACCAGTCGTGCGGTAGTTTCTCCCCATGGACGCGTCAGTCGCCCCCGCGCCAGCGGGCTCCACGGAATCACCGCCACGCCCTCCTGATAACACAGAGGCAGCATCTCGCGCTCTTCTTCGCGATAAATCAGATTATAGTGATCCTGCATACTGACAAACTGCGCCCAGCAGTGCTGTTTTTGTAGTTCCAGCGCCTGAGCAAACTGCGAAGCGTGCATGGATGACGCGCCGATATAACGCGCTTTCCCGGCTTTTACCACGTCGTTCAGGGCTTCCAGCGTCTCTTCGATCGGCGTGTTGTAATCCCAGCGATGAATTTGCAGGATATCGACATAATCCATGCCGAGACGTCGCAGGCTGTCGTTGATAGAGCGCAAAATTTGTGCACGGGATAATCCTTCCGGTAAATCACCAACGCGATGGAACACTTTGGTGGCAACGACTACGTCTTCACGACGGGCGAAATCCCGCAGTGCGCGACCAACGATCTCTTCGCTGCTACCATCGGAATAGCTATTGGCGGTATCAAAGAAATTTATGCCACCTTCCAGCGCGCGTTTAATTATGGGACGGCTGCTCTCTTCCGGCAGTGTCCATGCGTGATTACCGCGATCTGGCTCGCCAAAGGTCATACAGCCGAGGCAAAGTCGGGAAACGCGAAGGTCGGTTTTTCCTAAGGGGTTGTATTGCATGCTGCCACTCCTGCCATGAATAATTTCTTAAGCATAGCAGGAGTGGAGTAGGGATTATGCCAGCCAGGCCTTGATTTTGGCTTCCATACCGGCGGCATCGAGGCCGAGTTCGGCGCGCATTTCTTCCTGAGTTCCTTGCGGAATAAAGAAGTCCGGCAGGCCAATGTTCAGCACGGGTACTGGTTTACGATGGGCCATCAGCACTTCGTTCACTCCGCTACCTGCGCCGCCCATAATGGCGTTTTCTTCTACGGTGACCAGCGCTTCATGGCTGGCGGCCATTTCCAGAATTAACGCTTCATCAAGAGGTTTCACAAAACGCATATCGACCAGCGTAGCGTTCAGCGATTCGGCGACTTTGGCCGCTTCTGGCATCAGCGTACCAAAGTTAAGGATCACCAGTTTCTCGCCACGACGCTTCACAATGCCTTTGCCAATTGGTAGTTTTTCCAGCGGCGTCAGTTCCACGCCAACCGCGTTGCCGCGCGGGTAGCGCACCGCGGACGGGCCATCGTTATAGTGATAGCCGGTATAGAGCATCTGGCGACATTCGTTTTCATCGCTCGGGGTCATAATGACCATTTCTGGTATGCAGCGCAGGTAAGAGAGATCAAAAGCGCCCTGGTGAGTTTGACCGTCAGCACCAACAATGCCCGCGCGGTCAATGGCGAACAGGACCGGTAGCTTTTGAATTGCCACGTCATGCAGCACCTGATCATAGGCGCGTTGCAGGAAGGTGGAGTAGATCGCGACAATGGGTTTGTATCCACCAATCGCCAGACCGGCGGCAAAGGTCACTGCGTGTTGCTCGGCAATAGCCACGTCGAAGTAACGATCCGGGAATTTACGTGAAAACTCGACCATGCCGGAACCTTCACGCATCGCCGGAGTAATCGCCATCAGCTTGTTGTCTTTCGCTGCCGTTTCGCACAACCAGTCGCCAAAGATTTTTGAATAGCTCGGCAAACCGCCGCTACTTTTCGGCAAACAACCGCTGGAGGGATCAAATTTAGGCACGGCGTGGAAAGTGATCGGGTCTTTTTCTGCCGGTTCATAACCACGACCTTTTTTGGTCATGATATGCAGGAACTGCGGGCCTTTCAGGTCGCGCATGTTCTTTAGCGTGGTGATAAGCCCCAGCACATCGTGACCGTCCACCGGGCCGATGTAGTTAAATCCCAGCTCTTCAAACAACGTGCCAGGCACCACCATGCCTTTAATATGTTCTTCGGTACGTTTGAGCAGCTCTTTAATGGGCGGCACGCCAGAGAAAACTTTTTTCCCGCCTTCGCGCAGTGAAGAGTAAAGCTTACCGGAAAGCAGCTGAGCCAGATGGTTGTTAAGCGCGCCAACATTTTCGGAAATCGACATTTCATTGTCGTTGAGGACCACCAGCATATCAGGACGAATATCGCCCGCGTGATTCATCGCTTCAAACGCCATGCCAGCGGTAATCGCGCCGTCGCCAATCACACAGACGGTGCGGCGATTTTTGCCTTCTTTCTCGGCAGCAACCGCAATACCAATTCCGGCACTGATGGAGGTTGATGAATGCCCGACGCTTAATACGTCATATTCGCTTTCGCCGCGCCACGGGAACGGGTGCAGACCGCCTTTCTGACGGATGGTGCCGATTTTGTCGCGGCGTCCGGTCAAAATTTTATGCGGATAAGCCTGATGTCCCACATCCCAAATCAATTGGTCAAATGGGGTGTTGTAGACATAGTGCAGCGCCACGGTCAGTTCGACCGTGCCCAGCCCGGAGGCGAAGTGCCCGCTGGAACGGCTCACGCTGTCGAGTAAATAGCGGCGCAGTTCGTCGCAGAGTTTCGGTAAACTCTCTTTCGGCAACAGTCGTAACTCCTGGGTGGAGTCGACCAGTGCCAGGGTCGGGTATTTGGCAATATCAAAACTCATCAGGGGCCTATTAATACTTATTGTTTATTTATTACGCTGGATGATGTAGTCCGCTAGCGCTTCCAGTGCCGAGGTATCGAGTGACTGTTCAGCCAGTTGTTTCAGCGACTGACGGGCATCGTCGATCAGATCCCGGGCTTTCTTCCGGGCTTGCTCAAGACCCAGAAGTGCAGGGTAGGTACTTTTACCAAGTTGCTGGTCGGCACCCTGGCGTTTTCCCAACGTTGCAGTATCTCCTACCACATCCAGGATGTCATCCTGAACTTGGAAGGCAAGGCCGATGCTCTCTGCGTACTTGTCGAGTACTGGCAGAGCACGACGCCCTTTATCTCCGGCGCTTAATGCACCAAGGCGAACGGCGGCGCGAATCAATGCGCCGGTTTTATGACGATGAATACGCTCAAGCGCGTCCAGAGGTACGTGTTTGCCTTCCGCGTCTAAATCTAATGCCTGACCACCGCACATTCCGGCAATACCGCTGGCGCTCGCCAGTTCAGAAATCATCGAAATTCTGTCGCGATCCGACACTTCCGGCATATTGGCATCGCTTAGAATCGAGAACGCCAGCGTTTGTAAAGCGTCGCCAGCGAGAATCGCGTTTGCTTCGCCAAACTTCACATGGCAGGTCGGCAAACCGCGACGCAGATCGTCATCATCCATCGCCGGTAAATCATCATGAATTAATGAGTAAGCGTGGATACACTCTACGGCAGCAGCGGGTGCGTCCAGCGTGTTTGTGCTAACGCCAAACATATGACCGGTGGCATAAACCAGGAAAGGTCGCAGGCGCTTACCACCTAATAATGCGCCATACTGCATGGTTTCGACCACGGGAGTGTTCTGAAAGGGCAGTGGGGCGATAAAACGGCTCAGCGCCTGGTTGGCCTGCTTAACGCAGGCTTCGAGTTGCTGCGGAAAGTCCATTACTCATTGTCCGGTGTAAAAGGGGTTAGAGAGGCGTCTTCATTGTCAGACAGCAGAATTTGTACGCGCTGTTCGGCTTGTTGTAATTTGGCCTGCCCCTGACGTGCCAGCTGCACGCCGCGTTCGAACTCGTTCAGCGCCTCTTCCAGCGGCAGGTCGCCACTTTCCAGACGGGTTACAATCTGTTCCAGCTCGCTCAGCGCCTTTTCAAAGCTGGCGGGCGCCTCATTTTTCTTCGGCATAATGAATGTCTGACTCTCAATATTTTTCGCCCCGTCATGGTAACGGACTCAGGGCAAATAGCAAATAACGCGCAATGGTAAGGTGATGTGCGCAGCAAAGTGATGTTAGTGGTATACTTCCGCGCCTGGATGCAGCCGCAGGTGTGGGCTGCTGTATTTTTCCCTATACAAGTCGCTTAAGGCTTGCCAACGAACCATTGCCGCCATGAAGTTTATCATTAAATTGTTCCCGGAAATCACCATCAAAAGCCAATCTGTGCGCTTGCGCTTTATAAAAATCCTTACCGGGAACATTCGTAACGTTTTAAAGCACTATGATGAGACGCTCGCTGTCGTCCGCCACTGGGATAACATCGAAGTTCGCGCGAAAGATGAAAACCAGCGTCTGACTATTCGCGACGCCCTGACCCGTATTCCGGGTATCCACCATATTCTCGAAGTCGAAGACGTGCCGTTTACCGACATGCACGATATTTTTGAGAAAGCGTTGGTTCAGTATCGCGATCAGCTGGAAGGCAAAACCTTCTGCGTACGCGTGAAGCGCCGTGGCAAACATGATTTTAGCTCGATTGATGTGGAACGTTACGTCGGCGGCGGTTTAAATCAGCATATTGAATCCGCGCGCGTGAAGCTGACTAACCCGGATGTAACTGTTCATCTGGAAGTGGAAGACGATCGCCTCCTGCTGATTAAAGGTCGCTACGAAGGTATTGGTGGTTTCCCGATTGGCACCCAGGAAGATGTGCTGTCGCTCATTTCCGGTGGTTTCGACTCCGGTGTTTCCAGTTATATGTTGATGCGTCGCGGCTGCCGCGTGCATTACTGCTTCTTTAACCTCGGCGGCGCAGCGCATGAAATTGGCGTGCGTCAGGTGGCGCATTATCTGTGGAACCGCTTTGGCAGCTCCCACCGCGTGCGTTTTGTCGCCATTAATTTCGAACCGGTCGTCGGGGAAATTCTCGAGAAAATCGACGACGGTCAGATGGGCGTTATCCTCAAACGTATGATGGTGCGTGCCGCATCTAAAGTGGCTGAACGTTACGGCGTACAGGCGCTGGTCACCGGCGAAGCGCTCGGCCAGGTGTCCAGTCAGACGCTGACCAACCTGCGCCTGATTGATAACGTCTCTGACACGCTGATCCTGCGTCCGCTGATTTCTTACGACAAAGAGCACATCATCAACCTGGCTCGCCAGATTGGCACCGAAGACTTTGCTCGCACGATGCCGGAATATTGTGGCGTGATCTCCAAAAGCCCGACGGTGAAAGCGGTTAAATCGAAGATTGAAGCGGAAGAAGAGAAGTTCGACTTCAGTATTCTCGATAAAGTGGTTGAGGAAGCGAATAACGTTGATATCCGCGAAATCGCCCAGCAGACCGAGCAGGAAGTGGTGGAAGTGGAAACCGTCAACGGCTTCGGCCCGAACGACGTGATTCTCGATATCCGTTCTGTCGATGAACAGGAAGATAAGCCACTGAAAGTCGAAGGGATTGATGTGGTTTCTCTGCCGTTCTATAAACTGAGCACCAAATTTGGCGATCTCGACCAGAACAAAACCTGGCTGCTGTGGTGTGAGCGCGGGGTGATGAGCCGTCTGCAGGCGCTCTATCTGCGCGAGCAAGGCTTTAACAATGTGAAGGTATATCGCCCGTAATTTGTAGTTTTTACGTCGCATCTGGTCGGATGCGACGTTTGCCGCATCCGACACTACTCGTAATAATTATAAATCCCTGCCGCCATCTCCAGTTGTGATGCCACTTCATGGGCTTTCTCGCGCCCAACCAGCAGGTCGATAATTTTCAGACCAAAGTCGATAGCTGTACCCGGCCCCTGGCTGGTCAGCAATTTTACCCGTGCATCCCAGACGACGCGCTTGTCCTGCCATTGTTCAGCGGGAATTTTGTCTTTCAGCGTCGGGAAGCCGGTCATATTGCCAATCGGAAAGATATCGTGCGGCACCAGCACGGTGGCTGGCGCGGCGCAAATAGCCGCGACGATACGCCCGGAACGGTGGAACTGTTTAACGGTTTCAACCAGCAGAGTGCTATCGCGAAAACACTCCGTGCCTTTAATGCCACCAGGCAGCACGATCACGTCATATTCGCCATCAGCCACTTCGACCAGCGGCGCATCCGCCAGCAGCTTCACGCCGCGCGAGCAGGTAATTGCCAGGTTGCCATCGCTGTCGACGCTGGCAGTGGTGACTTTGATACCGCCGCGAACCAAGAGGTCGATCGTGGTGACGGCTTCAGTCTCTTCACTACCAGGGGCGAGGCAAACCAGTGCCGATGCGCTCATATTCACTCTCCTTTCCTTTTACCATTTCAAACAGGCGGGTGTTTTCCGGTACGGCAATCCCATGCGCGCGGGCGCGGCGTAAGAGAAAACCATTGATATAGTCGATTTCGGTGTGGCGCAGCGCGCGGATATCCTGCAACATCGACGAGATATTTTCCGCTGTGGCATCAATCACCTGCATCACGTAATCACGCAAATCTTCCGCTGAAGTATGATGCCCTTCGCGTTCGATCACTGCCGCGACTTCTTCGCATATTTGCATAATTTCTTGCGGATGATGACGTAATTCACCGTTCGGGCAATTCCAGATGGCAGTCAGTGGATTAATCACGCAGTTGACGGCCAGCTTGCGCCACAGCTCGGCGCGAATATTGTTATGCCAGGCAACGTCTGGCAACACGGTTTGCAAAATATCCGCCAGATAACTGTAATCGCCATCCTGTTGCCGTGCCGGACCGATATGCGTGATTCCGTTTGCCACATGAATAATGACATTGCCGTCGCGGCGGGCGGCATGGATGGTGGTGCCCATCAGTAATGGCTGCTGAATGTTTTGCAATTCTTCGATGGTGCCCATGCCGTTGTGAATTAACAGTATTGGCGTAGTTACAGGCAGTGTGGATGCGAGGCTTTTGACGGCATCGGAAACCTGCCATGCTTTCAGCGTCACCAGGAGCAGATCGCTGGTGGCGAGAAAATCGGGATCGTTGGCGGTCAGCGATTCGTTAAATATCGAACCATCTGTCTCAACCAGATTCACACTACAATAAGGTTGCGGTACGCGCAGCCAGCCCTGAACTTCATGACCCTGTTTACAAAGTGCTGTAAGCCATAATTGCCCTAAGGCACCGCATCCCAATACGGTAATTTTCATTGTTCCTCCTCACCCGCAACCACTCCGGGTGTTCAATAAGGCTATCCCTTAATTGTGCATGCTGTTGCGACTATGCACAATTAAGGGATACGTCCTGGTGCAGGACTGTTGGTTATTTAACTTTGCAGGTATTATGCTTCGCATCAAAAATGAAGGGAGAGGAAAAGATGCCATCTTTCGATATTGTCTCTGAAGTTGATCTTCAGGAAGCACGTAACGCGGTCGATAACGCGAGTCGCGAAGTGGAGTCCCGTTTTGACTTCCGTAACGTTGAAGCCTCATTTGAGCTGAACGACGCCAGCAAAACCATCAAAGTGTTGAGCGAGTCCGACTTCCAGGTCAATCAGTTGCTGGATATTCTGCGTGCCAAGCTGCTGAAGCGCGGCATTGAAGGCAGTTCACTGGATGTACCGGAAAATATCGTTCATAGCGGTAAAACCTGGTTTGTGGAAGCGAAACTGAAACAGGGCATTGAGAGCGCCACTCAGAAAAAAATCGTCAAGATGATCAAAGACAGCAAACTGAAAGTGCAGGCGCAAATTCAGGGCGATGAGATCCGCGTGACTGGCAAATCTCGTGATGATTTGCAGGCTGTCATGGCGATGGTGCGCGGTGGCGATCTCGGTCAGCCGTTCCAGTTCAAAAACTTCCGCGATTAACTTTCTGGATATAGCTACTGATTGTCAGGGCCACCGTGGTGGCCCTTTTGACCATGCATTTATTGAGTTGCAGAGGCGCTTCCTGATGCCCGGTCATAAAGCGACTGAATTAAAACTTGTTGCTCTGGCTCAGGTTTAATTTCCAACTTATGGTAGATTTTGCCAATCTGATAAAGTTGCTCATTACCCACGCTATCTATTTTTGTTATTGCTGGTTGTGTTGTTAATTTATTAAGCGTAAAGGTAATGTGTGCCATGCATTCTGCATTTTTTTGCATACAAATATTCTCCAACAATATCAGATTATGCATACCCAACATTTCCTCTTTTATCAATAATTCCCTGGCATTGTTCCATTCTTTGGCATTTATAAAATATTGAATCATATGATCTGTATTGAAGGCAGGGACATGCTGATGGAACACTCGGTTTGCGCTGGCAGTATCATTACCAAAACTATATAATTCGGCAAGTGATGAAAATAGTCCTCTCATTTCACTTTCAGAATGTGATTTTTGCTCTTTTATATAAAATTCTTCAGCGAAAGATGCGAGATGTTGAGCATATTTGGTTAGACCCACTTCACTAAATTTTTCACCAGTATTACTTATTATTATATCCCAGTCTTCTAATGGTTGATTACTGATCTCTTTAAGAAGAGTCGTGAAATATTTGTCCATTAGCTCATTGTCATGATGACGATACAGGATTTTTAATGCGCTGACTTTGTCTTCATAACAATACTGACTATCATAACAAGCGTATTCTGGTGCTGTCATCAGAAACGCCAGACGTTTTCTCATCAATTCCACCTCATTTAATGAATTTAAT
>NZ_JBQZXC010000020.1:0-42168 GCF_053555815.1 Shigella sp. SIG6
ACATTTGCACTGCCGGGAGTGTAATCCTGAGTCGCAAATACCCGCAGACATCTATTCGGAAATGCAATCGGAAAATAGGTTACTGTGTCCTGAGACGTCAGCGGAACATCAATTGGCCCCCATTGAATAATTAAACCGGATGGCAATTTTTGATATCCAGGAACTGAAGCAGAAAGCATAAAACTACCCATATCAGGTATCTGATTCGCCCCTGTCCCTACATTTCTTTTAGCCGCTTCTCCCAAACCAACGTTTATGAAAATGCAGAGATAACGGCTAACTGGCATCATCCCCGGTTTTTATTCAGGGGATTGATCATGCTTATTGGCTATGTACGCGTGTCAACAAATGACCAGAACACCGATTTGCAACGTAATGCACTGAACTGCGCGGGATGTGAGCGGATTTTTGAGGACAAAATCAGTGGCACTAAGTCCGACAGACCGGGACTGAAAAAACTGCTCAGGACATTATCGGCAGGTGACACTCTGGTTGTCTGGAAGCTGGACAGGTTGGGGCGCAGTATGCGGCATCTCGTTACGCTGATAGAAGAGCTGCGCCAGCGTGGCGTGAATTTCCGAAGCCTGACTGACAGTATTGATACCAGTACCCCAATGGGCCGTTTCTTTTTTCATGTCATGGGGGCCCTGGCTGAAATGGAGCGCGAACTGATAGTTGAACGTACCAAGGCGGGGCTGGCTGCAGCTCGCGCCAAAGGCAGAGTAGGTGGACGCCGTCCTAAGTTGATCACCGAACAGTGGGCACAGATTGGACGTTTACTCGAGGCCGGAGAATCAAGACAGCGTATTGCACTGATTTTTGATGTAGGTGTTTCCACAATTTATAGAAAATTTCCGGCAAATAAGAGCAATGAATCCCCCTGAATCAGCATTATGTTGATTATCCCTGCAAGCAGACAAATACCGTCATTTTGTATGAATAACGGTACAACTGCGCTTAGCTGTTTGTCAGGCACAATCACTTCAACATAGGGCGAAGCCTAATCCAATCAGGAGGTTCGCCACTATGGCTCAGGATTACCACCACGGGGTGCGCGTTGTTGAAGTCAACGAAGGCACCCGATCCATTACCACGGTGAGCACCGCCATCGTGGGTATGGTCTGCACGGGCGATGATGCCGATGCAAAAATGTTTCCTCTTAATAAACCCGTGCTGATCACTGATGTGCTGACTGCCAGCGGTAAAGCGGGTGAGTCCGGTACTCTGGCCCGTTCGCTGGATGCCATCGCTGACCAGGCAAAACCCGTGACCGTTGTTGTGCGTGTGCCGCAGGGTGAAACGGAAGACGAAACCACGACCAATATCATCGGCGCAGTGACTGCTGAAGGTAAAAAAACAGGTATGAAAGCCCTGTTATCTGCCCAGTCACAGCTCGGCGTTAAACCGCGCATTCTCGGCGTGCCAGGCCACGATAACAAAGCCGTTGCGACTGAGTTGCTGAGCGTGGCGCAAAGCCTGCGTGGGTTTGCTTACCTGTCAGCGTATGGCTGCAAGACGGTACAGGAGGCGATCACTTACCGTGAAAACTTCAGCCAGCGCGAAGGGATGCTGATCTGGCCTGACTTTACGGGCTGGGACACGGTGCTGAATGCCGAAGCAACGGCATATGCCACCGCCCGTGCGCTCGGTCTGCGCGCCAAAATTGATGAGCAGACCGGATGGCACAAAAGCCTGTCCAACGTGGGCGTGAACGGTGTCACCGGAATTTCTGCTGATGTGTTCTGGGATCTGCAGGACCCGGCAACCGATGCAGGTCTGCTTAACCAGAACGACGTTACCACGCTTATCCGCAAAGACGGTTTCCGCTTCTGGGGTTCCCGCTGTCTGAGCGATGACCCGCTCTTTGCCTTCGAAAACTACACCCGCACGGCGCAGGTACTGATGGACACGATGGCAGAAGCGCACATGTGGGCAGTGGACAAACCGCTGAATCCGTCGCTGGCCCGCGACATTATCGAAGGTATCCGCGCCAAAATGCGCAGCCTGGTCAGTCAGGGGTATCTCATTGGTGGTGATTGCTGGCTGGACGAGTCGGTGAACGACAAAGACACTCTGAAAGCCGGGAAACTCACTATCGACTACGACTACACGCCAGTGCCGCCACTTGAAAACCTGATGCTGCGTCAGCGCATCACCGATCAGTACCTGGTGAATTTCGCCAGCCAGGTCAGCGCGTAAGGGGACAACATGGCTTTACCACGCAAATTAAAACACCTGAACCTGTTTAACGACGGGAACAACTGGCAGGGGATCGTTGAGTCGCTGACGCTGCCGAAATTCACCCGCAAATATGAGAAGTATCGCGGCGGCGGAATGCCGGGGGCGGTGGATGTGGATCTGGGGCTTGATGACAGTGCTCTGGACACAGAATTTTCCATTGGTGGTACTGAACTGCTGCTGTTTAAGCAGATGGGCAAAGCCACTGTGGATGGCATCCAGCTGCGCTTTACTGGCTCTATCCAGCGTGACGATACCGGGGAAGTGCAGGCTGTGGAGCTTGTGGTGCGAGGACGTCACAAAGAAGTGGATTCCGGCGAGTGGAAGACGGGCGAAAGCAACACCACCAAAGTGACCAGTACCAACAGCTACGCGAAGCTGACCATCAATGGTGAGGTGCTCTATGAAGTGGACCTTATCAACATGGTGGAAATTGTGGACGGTGTGGACCTGATGGAAGCGCACCGCAACGCCCTCGGCCTCTGATGTATCTGAACGGCGCGGGATACCGCGCCAGAACCCAATTTACAGGACAATAAAATGAGCGATAAGCAGACTGAAAAGACCATTCAACTGGATACCCCCATCATGCGCGGTAAAACAGAAATTACCGAAATTGTGCTGCGTAAACCGCAGTCCGGTGCGCTGCGCGGTATACGCCTGCAGGCCATTATGGATATGGATGTGAACGCGATGATGACCGTGATCCCCTGCATTTCCAGTCCGGCACTGACCGCACAAGAAATTGCAGAGATGGACTCGGCAGATCTCACCGCTATGTCGGTTGAGGTTGTCACTTTTTTGTTGAAGAAGTCGGTGCTTGCCGGTTTACCGACAGCCTGACGGTTGACGATCTGGTGGCTGATATCGCCACCATCTTTCACTGGCCGCCATCCGTTACTGACGTTATGCCGCTGACCGAAGTGCTGGAATGGCGGTATAAAGCGATTCAGAGAAGCGGGGCTAACGATGAGTGATAATAACCTGCGCCTGCAGGTCATTCTTAATGCGGTTGACAAACTCACCCGCCCATTCCGTGCTGCACAGGCCAGTTCGAAAGAGCTGGCTGGCGCAATCAGAAACTCCCGTGACGCATTAAAGCAACTCAATCAGGCGGGTAACAGCCTGGAAAAATTTCGCAAGCTGCAGGCCGATAACAAAAAGTTAGGCGACAGGCTGAACTATGCCAGACAGAAGGCAAATTTGCTTAGTTCTGAGCTGGAAGCGATGGAACAACCATCACAACGGCACCTTGTGGCTTTAGGTCGGCAAACGCTGGCAGTCCAACGCCTGGAAGAACAACAAAAATATTTGCAGAAGCAAACGGCGCTTGTGCGTGCAGAACTGTACCGGGCGGGAATTTCTGCGAAAGATGATGCGGGAGCAACTGCCCGTTTAGCCCGTGAAACATCACGTTATAACCAGGAACTGTCGAAACAGGAGGCGCGGCTGAAGCGACTGGGGGAAGCTCAGCGCAGGATGAATGCAGCGCGTGCCAGTTATGCCCGTTCGCTGGAGGTGCGCGATCGCATCGCAGGAGCCGGAGCCACCACCACGGCGGCAGGGCTGGCAATGGGGACGCCAGTGATGGCGGCAGTAAAAAGCTATACCAGCATGGAAGATGCCATGAAAGGTGTGACAAAGCAGGTCAATGGTCTGCGTGACGATAATGGCAACCGCACTGCACGTTTTTATGAAATGCAGGATGCCATCAAAGCTGCCAGCGAACAGTTGCCGATGGAAAACGGTGCGGTGGACTTCGCTGCACTGGTTGAAGGTGGTGCGCGTATGAACGTTGCAAACCCTGACGACAGCTGGGAGGACCAGAAACGTGACCTGCTGGCCTTCGCCAGTACGGCAGCAAAGGCGGCAACAGCCTTTGAGCTGCCAGCGGATGAACTGTCAGAAAGTCTGGGGAAAATCGCCCAGCTCTACAAAATCCCTACCCGCAATATTGAACAGCTCGGTGATGCGCTGAACTATCTGGATGATAACGCCATGTCGAAAGGGGTAGACATCATTGATGTCATGCAACGCCTGGGCGGTGTGGCTGATCGTCTGGATTATCGTAAAGCGGCGGCGCTGGGTTCCACCTTCCTGACACTGGGCGCTGCGCCAGAGGTTGCAGCCAGTGCAGCAAACGCGATGGTGCGTGAATTGTCCATTGCCACCATGCAGAGCAAGAGTTTCTTTGAAGGGATGAATCTGCTGAAACTCAATCCTGAAGTGATTGAAAAGCAGATGACGAAGGATGCGATGGGAACCATCCAGCGCGTGCTGGAGAAGGTGAACGCACTGCCGCAGGATAAGCGCCTGTCTGCCATGACCATGTTGTTTGGTAAAGAGTTTGGCGATGACGCAGCGAAACTGGCAAACAACCTTCCGGAACTGCAGCGCCAGCTAAAACTGACAACGGGCAATGATGCGCTCGGTTCCATGCAGAAAGAATCCGACATCAACAAGGACTCACTTTCTGCTCAGTGGTTGCTGGTCAAAACCGGAGCGCAGAACACCTTCAGCAGCCTGGGCGAAACGCTGCGCCAGCCGCTGATGGATATTCTGTTCACGGTGAAAAGCGTCACAGGGGCGTTGCGTCGCTGGGTGGAAGCTAACCCGGAACTGACAGGCACACTGATGAAAGTAGCCGCTGTGGTGGCTGCCGTTACCGTGGGCCTCGGCACCTTAGCGGTGGCGCTGGCTGCAGTGCTGGGGCCGCTGGCAGTGATCCGTCTGGGATTCTCTGTGCTGGGTATCAAAATGTTACCTTCCGTTACGGCAGCAGTAACTCGAACCAGCAGTGCGTTGTCCTGGCTGGCGCACCACAGGCACTGCTGCGACGCGGGCTTGCTTCATCGGGCAACGCCGCAGGTTTACTTACTGCGCCGTTGTCGTCTTTGCGCCGCACGGCATCACTGACGGGAAATGTCCTGAAAACGGTAGCAGGTGCGCCGGTTGCACTTTTGCGGTCTGGATTATCCGGGTTACGTGCGGTTGCTGTGATGTTTATGAATCCACTGGCAGCACTACGCGGTGGACTGGCTGCCGCAGGCGCGGTGCTGCGTGTGCTGGCATCCGGTCCGCTGGCGATGCTGCGCGTTGCCCTGTATGCCGTATCTGGTCTGTTAGGTGCTCTGCTCAGTCCGATAGGTCTTGTGGTTACTGCACTGGCGGGCGTGGCGCTGGTTGTCTGGAAATACTGGCAACCCATCACCGCATTTCTCGGTGGCGTGGTGGAAGGATTCAAAGCGGCGGCAGGTCCCATCAGTGCTGCATTCGAACCGCTTAAGCCCGTGTTTCAGTGGATTGGCGACAAAGTACAGGCGCTGTGGGGCTGGTTTACTGATCTGCTGACGCCCGTTAAGTCGACCTCTGCCGAACTGCAGAGTGCAGCGGCAATGGGGCGGCGATTCGGGGAGGCACTGGCGGAAGGGCTGAATATGGTCATGCATCCGCTGGACTCCCTGAAATCCGGCGTTTCCTGGTTGCTGGAGAAACTCGGCATTGTCAGTAAAGAGGCCGCAAAGGCAAAACTACCGGAAAGCGTGACGAGTCAGCAACCTGCGACGGTGAATGCAGACGGTAAAGTGATGATGCCATCGGGTGATTTTCCGTCATGGGGATATGGCTTTGCGGGTATGTATGACAGCGGCGGCTATATCCCGCGTGGGCAGTTTGGCATCGTCGGTGAAAACGGGCCGGAAATTGTTAACGGCCCGGCAAACGTGACCAGCCGGAGAAATACAGCTGCACTGGCTGCCGTTGTCGCCGGAATGATGGGCGTTGCTGCCGCGCCAGCAGAGCTTCCACCGTTGCATCCTTTGGCGCTTCCCGCGAAAGGCGGTGAAGCGATGGTGAGTCGTGCAGCTACTGTGCCGCCCATTTACCGGATTGAAGCACCGACGCAGATCATCATCCAGACACAGCCAGGACAAAGTGCGCAGGATATTGCGCGGGAGGTGGCCCGCCAGCTTGATGAACGTGAACGCAGGTTGAAGGCAAAAGCCAGGAGTAACTACAGCGATCAGGGGGGATACGACGCATGATGATGGTGCTGGGATTGTACGTGTTTATGCTGCGCACCGTGCCGTATCAGGAACTGCAGTATCAACGCAGCTGGCGACATGCGGCTAACAGCCGGGTAAATCGTCGTCCGTCCACGCAGTTTCTGGGACCGGACAACGACATGCTGACGCTTTCCGGTGTTCTTATGCCGGAGATAACAGGCGGCAGGCTGTCGTTGCTGGCACTTGAGCAGATGGCAGAACAGGGGAAAGCATGGCCCCTGATTGAAGGCAGCGGCACGATTTACGGCATGTATGTGATTGAGGGACTGAATCAGACTAAAACGGAGTTTTTCCGCGACGGTATGCCGCGCCGGATTGAGTTCACCCTGTCGCTCAAACGGGTGGATGAATCCCTGTCCGATATGTTCGGTGATCTCAGTGCGCAGCTGAATAATCTGCAGGACACGGCAACATCTGCATTAAGCGATATCAGTAAAACGGTGGGAGGGCTGCTGTCGTGAATTTCAGCTCTGAACTGCTTAACAAAGGCAACAAAACTCCTGCATTCAGCATCAGTATTGAGGGCAGGGATATCACTACTGTGCTGGATAACCGCCTGATGAGTCTGACGCTGACGGACAATCGGGGATTTGAAGCGGACCAGCTTGATCTGGAGCTGGACGACGCCGACGGAAAAATCGTGCTGCCGCGCCGTGGTGCGGTCATTACGCTGGCGCTGGGGTGGAAGGGGCAGCCGCTTTTCCCGAAAGGGGCATTCACGGTGGACGAGATTGAACACACTGGCGCACCGGACCGCCTGACTATCCGGGCGCGAAGTGCTGATTTTCGTGAAACGCTGAATACCCGCCGTGAAAAATCGTGGCACAAGACCACCGTTGGGGAAGTCGTGAAGGAAATATCTGCGCGGCACAAACTGAAGATGGCATTGGGTGAAGACCTGTCGGATAAACCCGTGGAGCATATAGACCAGACCAATGAGAGTGACGGCAGTTTTCTGATGCGGCTGGCGCGCCAGTACGGTGCTATTGCGTCGGTGAAAAATGGCAATCTGGTATTCATCCGGCAGGGACAGGGTAAAAGCGCCAGCGGTAAACCACTACCGGTTATCACTATCACACGTAAGGACGGCGACAGTCACCGCTTTACCCTGGCAGATCGCGGAGCCTACACGGGCGTAATTGCCAGCTGGTTGCATACCCGCGAACCCGCGAAGAAAGAAAGCACCACGGTGAAGCGTAAGCGCAGGACTAAGAAGCAGAAGAAAGAGCCGGAAGCGAAGCAGGGCGATTACCTGGTGGGTACGGATGAAAACGTGCTGGTACTTAATCGCACTTATGCCAACCGGAGCAACACCGAACGAGCGGCGAAAATGCAGTGGGAACGCCTGCAACGCGGCGTTGCGTCATTCTCGTTACAACTGGCGGAAGGGCGGGCAGATCTCTACACGGAAATGCCAGTGAAAGTCAGTGGCTTTAAACAGCCGATAGATGATGCGGAATGGACCATTACGACTCTGACGCATACCGTAAGCCCGGATAATGGTTTTACGACCAGTCTGGAGCTTGAAGTGAGGATTGATGATTTCGAAATGGAATGATTCTTCGCAATGGAGAACTTTTAAGTTTGCAAAATGGAATAATTCGGTATCATTATTGTGAATTTAGCAAAAATTGGGAGAACTCGAAAAATGATGATTTGCCCACTGTGTGGAAGTGCCGCCCATACTCGCAGCAGTTTTCAGGTATCTTCATTGACCAAAGAGCGTTACAACCAGTGCCAGAACATTAACTGCAGCCATACTTTTGTTACCCATGAAACTTTTGTTCGTTCGATTGCAACGCCAAAAGAGTCAAATCCGGTTCAGCCGCATCCAATGAAATCAGGACAGGTGGCGCTCTCTCTTTGACGCTGCCGCCATTTTGTCGCCATCGTTAAAAAACAGTGCTTCTAACATCATGATTTTAAACAGCTTAAATTTCAGGCAACAAAAAACCCATCAACCTTGAACCGAAATGGCGGGGTTGATGGGCTCCACAAAATGGGGACATCAAAGAAAAGCAGTGGCACTAATTAAGACTGATGCCCTGCGGAAAAGTTCTGCGGTTGTGCAAAAAAATTTCATTTTCAGGGCAACTTCAGTTTTATCCTAATCCTGGCCATACCATGACGATGATTGTCCCTGCCAGCGTCAGCAGGACGTTGGCGATTGCGTAGGTGCCCGCATAGCCCAGCGCAGGGATGTTACTGCGAGCTGTATCACTGATGATCTCCATTGCCGGCGCGCAGGTGCGTGCGCCCATCATTGCGCCGAACAACAGTGCGCGGTTCATTCGCAATACATAAGCACCGAACAAGAAACAGATAACCACGGGCACAAGACTGACAATTAATCCGGCAATCAACATCTGACCGCCAATCGCGCCCAGGCCGTTATTAATACCGCTACCGGCGCTCAGACCAACGCCTGCCATAAACACCATCAAGCCGAACTCTTTCACCATGCTTAATGCACCTTGCGGAATGTAACCGAAGGTCGGGTGGTTAGCACGCATAAAGCCCAGCATAATTCCGGCGAATAACAACCCGGCAGCGTTCCCCATGCCGAAACTGAATGTGCTGAACTGGAAGGTGATCATCCCGATCATCAGCCCAATAACAAAGAAGGCGCAAAATGCCAGCAGGTCAGTGACCTGGCTGTGAATCGAGATAAAGCCGATGCGATCGGCGATGGTTTTTACGCGACGGGCATCACCGCTGACTTGTAAAACGTCACCTTTGTTAAGCACGACGTTGTCATCTATCGGCATCTCAATCTGGCTACGAATGACGCGGTTAAGGAAGCAACCGTGATCGGTCAACTTCAGTTGTGCGAGACGTTTACCTACAGCGTTATGGTTTTTAACGACCACTTCTTCAGTGACGATACGCATGTCGAGAAGGTCACGATCGAAAACTTCTTTACCGTTACGGAAGCTGGGATCGAGTCGGGCATGGGCGTCGGGATAGCCTACCAACGCTATTTCATCGCCCATTTGTAGCACGGCATCACCGTCTGGATTTGCCAGAATCCCGTTACGTCGAATACGTTCAATGTAGCAGCCGGTTTGTCGATAAATACCCAGTTCACGCAGATTTTTGCCGTCGGTCCAGGCCACCAGCTCCGGGCCGACGCGATAGGCGCGGATCACCGGTAAATAAACCTTACGGTTGGCATCAGTGTCCAGGCCACGTTCGCGGGCGATTTGCTGGGCGCTGGTCTGTAAGTCCTGATGCTGCAATTTCGGCAAGTAACGCGCACCAACAATCAAACTCACCAGACCGATTAAATAGGTTAAGGCATACCCGAGGCTCAGATTATCCAGTGCCAGTGAGAGCTGCCTGCTTTCCATGCCGGAATGATGCAGTGTATCGCCAGCACCGACCAGAACCGGTGTCGACGTCATAGAGCCTGCTAACATACCGGCCGTCAGGCCAATATCCCAGCCAAACAGCTTACCTAACCCTAAGGCGATCACCAGCGCACTGCCAACCATCACCAGAGCTAACATTAGGTAATTTTTCCCATCGCGAAAAAAAATGGAAAAAAAGTTCGGTCCGGCTTCGACCCCGACGCAGAAAATAAACAGCATAAAGCCAAGATTAAGCGCATCGGTGTTAATGCTGAAATGTTGTTGGCCTAATAACAGCGATACGACTAAAACGCCAATGGAATTACCCAGTTGGATCGAACCAAGTCGTAACTTTCCGAGACATAGCCCAAGCGCGAGGACCACAAATAATAACAGAATGTAATTCCCATTTAACAATTCGGCGACGTTTATATTCACGGAGGCTAACTTCTTGTTTACTAGTAAGCTGTTGAAAGAAATGGTAATTTACGATAATGTTTTTTACCAGAATTCAGGGCGCAGATTCATTCAGCGCACCTAAACGATAGTAAAGTAACAATATATTTTACTAGTGTAATCACATTAGGTATCAACGGCTATATGAATTTCGTTGGCCTATATTAGCATGGAATGCGAAGCGGCTTTATCTTACTGAACGCCACACTGGCGAAAAATGTGTTCGATAGACGCAGTGTCAGGAGGAACGAGTGAAACATAAACAACGTTGGGCGGGGGCAATCTGCTGTTTTGTCCTCTTCATTGTGGTGTGCCTTTTTCTGGCGACGCACATGAAAGGCGCTTTTCGGGCTGCCGGGCATCCTGAAATCGGCTTGCTGTTTTTCATTCTTCCTGGAGCTGTTGCCAGTTTCTTTTCACAGCGTAGAGAAGTCCTGAAACCTCTATTTGGCGCAATGCTGGCGGCACCCTGTTCAATGCTCATTATGCGGCTGTTTTTTTCACCGACGCGCTCATTCTGGCAAGAGCTGGCATGGTTACTAAGCGCGGTGTTCTGGTGTGCGCTGGGGGCACTGTGTTTCTTATTTATCAGTAGTTTGTTTAAACCACAGCACAGAAAAAATCAGTAAAGCCCTCAACGCGAGGGCTTGTCAGACGATCAGACGTCCAGATTTTCTTTCACCCATGCAGCAAAATCGGTATAGCCGCCGATATGTTGCTGATCGACAAAAATCTGCGGCACGGTTTCTACGGGTTTACCTGCCTTTTGTTGTAGATCTTCTTTAGTGATCCCTTCCGCACGAATATCTACATACTGATACTGAAAATCATCGCGTTCATTGCTCAATTTCTCAGCCAGATCTTTTGCACGCACACAGTAAGGGCAACCCGAACGACCAAAAATAACGGTTTGCATTATTTCTCTCCTCATAGATTTATGCCTGTAATGATCACGCTAAAATGTATTCGCTGAAAGTAGGTTTAACCTGTTGCATTAATTGCTAAAAGCTATAACTGTTAAACACAATACAGTGAAAAGTTTTAGACTGAAGGCTCACTTTGCAGAGGGAAGCGTATGCGCGCGATCGGTAAATTGCCTAAAGGCGTGTTGATACTGGAATTTATCGGAATGATGCTACTGGCGGTGGCGCTGCTGTCGGTAAGCGACTCCCTGTCGCTGCCTGAGCCATTTTCTCGGCCAGAAGTGCAGATTCTGATGATTTTTCTCGGTGTTTTGCTCATGCTTCCCGCTGCGGTGGTGGTTATTCTTCAGGTGGCAAAACGTCTTGCCCCACAGCTGATGAACCGTCCACCGCAATATTCACGTTCAGAAAGAGAAAAAGATAATGACGCCAACCATTGAACTTATTTGTGGCCATCGCTCCATTCGCCATTTCACTGATGAACCCATTTCCGAAGCGCAGTGTGAGGCGATTATTAACAGCGCCCGTGCGACGTCCAGTTCCAGTTTTTTGCAGTGTAGTAGCATTATTCGCATTACCGACAAAGCATTACGTGAAGAACTGGTGACGCTGACCGGCGGGCAAAAACACGTAGCGCAAGCGGCGGGCAAAAACACGTAGCGCAAGCGGCGGAGTTCTGGGTGTTCTGTGCCGACTTTAACCGCCATTTACAGATCTGTCCGGATGCTCAGCTCGGCCTGGCGGAACAACTGTTGCTCGGTGTCGTTGATACGGCAATGATGGCGCAGAATGCATTAACCGCAGCGGAATCGCTGGGATTGGGCGGGGTATATATCGGCGGCCTGCGCAATAATATTGAAGCGGTGACGAAACTGCTGAAATTACCGCAGCATGTTCTGCCGCTGTTTGGGCTGTGCCTTGGCTGGCCTGCGGATAATCCGGATCTCAAGCCGCGTTTACCGGCCTCCATTTTGGTGCATGAAAACAGCTATCAACCGCTGGATAAAGACGCACTGGCGCAGTATGACGAGCAACTGGCGGAATATTACCTCACCCGTGGCAGCAATAATCGCCGGGATACCTGGAGCGATCATATCCGCCGAACAATCATTAAAGAAAGCCGCCCATTTATTCTGGATTATTTGCACAAACAGGGTTGGGCGACGCGCTAAAACCGCCACGTCGATGTATGATACGCGGGCTTTTGACCAGGTCTGACAGAGAGGTGCAGAGTGAAAATTGCCATATTGTCCCGGGATGGAACGCTCTATTCGTGTAAGCGGCTGCGTGAAGCCGCTATACAGCGCGGTCACCTGGTTGAAATTCTTGATCCGCTTTCTTGCTACATGAACATAAATCCTGCGGCGTCTTCTATTCACTACAAAGGCCGCAAGTTACCCCATTTTGACGCAGTGATCCCGCGTATTGGCACCGCCATTACCTTTTATGGGACGGCGGCACTGCGCCAGTTCGAGATGCTGGGGAGCTATCCGCTCAATGAGTCGGTCGCCATTGCCCGGGCGCGTGACAAATTGCGTTCCATGCAACTGCTGGCGCGTCAGGGCATCGACCTGCCTGTCACGGGCATTGCGCATTCGCCGGATGATACCAGCGATTTAATCGACATGGTCGGTGGTGCGCCGCTGGTGGTCAAGTTGGTTGAAGGCACGCAGGGAATTGGCGTCGTGCTGGCGGAGACTCGTCAGGCGGCGGAAAGCGTGATTGACGCTTTCCGCGGTCTGAACGCGCATATTCTGGTGCAGGAATATATCAAAGAGGCGCAAGGGTGCGATATCCGCTGTCTGGTTGTTGGTGATGAAGTGGTCGCTGCGATTGAACGGCGGGCGAAAGAGGGCTATTTTCGTTCCAATTTGCATCGTGGCGGCGCGGCAAGCGTCGCCAGTATCACACCACAGGAGCGTGAAATCGCGATAAAAGCCGCGCGAACGATGGCGCTGGACGTTGCTGGTGTGGATATTCTGCGTGCTAATCGCGGGCCGTTGGTGATGGAAGTGAATGCGTCGCCGGGGCTGGAAGGAATAGAAAAAACCACCGGTATCGATATCGCGGGTAAAATGATCCGCTGGATCGAACGCCACGCTACGACAGAATATTGCCTGAAAACGGGTGGTTAGTCGCAATCACATTACTGATCATGGTTTTGCCTGCGCTTTTTGCGTAAGCTGTGCCGGTCTTTTTATCGAAAGAGGTTGTACAAAATTATGACATCGCTGGTCGTTCCTGGTCTGGATACGCTGCGTCAATGGCTCGATGACCTGGGGATGAGTTTTTTTGAATGTGATAACTGTCAGGCTCTGCATCTGCCCCATATGCAGAATTTCGACGGTGTCTTTGATGCCAAAATCGATCTGATCGATAACACGATCCTGTTTTCTGCCATGGCGGAAGTCCGACCTTCAGCCGTATTGCCGCTGGCGGCGGATTTATCTGCCATCAATGCCAGTTCGCTGACCGTGAAAGCATTTCTTGATATGCAGGATGATAATCTGCCAAAGCTGGTGGTTTGCCAGTCTTTATCCGTTATGCAGGGCGTAACCTATGAGCAGTTTGCATGGTTCGTGCGTCAGAGCGAAGAGCAGATTTCGATGGTCATTCTTGAAGCTAATGCCCATCAACTGCTGTTACCGACTGACGATGAAGGGCAAAACAACGTTACCGAAAACTATTTTCTCCACTGATAATTCCTTTCGAGCACGCAGTCGCTGCCGCAGTGACTGCGCGCTGCAAAATTATCTGCTGTTTTTAACCTTTTCTTAAAGATTATTTCACTTCTCTTGTGTCGATTTGGCTTTATCACATAGAGCAAATACGCATAAAAATTTGTTAAATACCGTTTTTTAATCCGAGCTATAGTCTCAAACCCTGGCTAAAGTTATTCTTGCGATGCTTCTATATAGCGAGCAGTGCTGGCCGGGAGAGAGTTCTCTTTTCTTACACCGCGCCGATAAAAAAATATGCACGTTTATTGCATATCTTTCAGTGTGACAACTTTTGTTCGTTTGTTAACGAACTTTCAGAAGGAAAGAGATGTGACCGCCTTAAATAAAAAATGGCTATCGGGTCTGGTTGCGGGTGCTCTGATGGCCGTCTCTGTCGGCACGCTCGCGGCTGAACAAAAAACACTCCACATTTATAACTGGTCTGATTATATCGCCCCTGACACGGTGGCCAATTTTGAAAAAGAAACCGGTATTAAAGTCGTCTACGATGTTTTCGACTCTAACGAAGTACTGGAAGGCAAATTAATGGCGGGTAGCACCGGCTTTGACTTGGTGGTTCCATCTGCCAGCTTTCTTGAACGCCAGTTGACTGCGGGAGTTTTCCAGCCGCTGGACAAAAGCAAATTGCCGGAGTGGAAGAATCTCGACCCGGAGCTGCTGAAGCTGGTCGCCAAACACGATCCCGACAATAAATTTGCTATGCCCTATATGTGGGCGACGACCGGGATTGGCTATAACGTTGATAAAGTTAAAGCTGTGCTGGGCGAAAACGCGCCCGTCGATAGCTGGGACTTGATCCTCAAACCTGAAAATCTGGAAAAACTGAAAAGCTGCGGTGTCTCTTTCCTGGATGCGCCAGAAGAAGTTTTTGCTACCGTGTTGAATTATCTCGGCAAAGATCCCAACAGCACTAAAGCGGATGATTACACCGGACCGGCAACCGATCTGCTGTTAAAGCTGCGCCCGAACATTCGTTATTTCCATTCATCTCAATACATTAACGACCTGGCAAACGGCGATATTTGCGTCGCTATCGGCTGGGCAGGTGATGTCTGGCAGGCGTCAAACCGCGCGAAGGAAGCGAAGAATGGAGTGAATGTCTCGTTCTCGATTCCAAAAGAAGGGGCGATGGCGTTCTTTGATGTATTCGCCATGCCTGCGGATGCCAAAAACAAAGACGAAGCCTATCAGTTCCTGAATTACCTGCTGCGCCCGGATGTAGTAGCGCATATTTCCGACCATGTGTTCTATGTCAACGCCAATAAAGCAGCCACGCCGCTGGTGAGTGCGGAAGTCCGTGAGAACCCGGGTATTTATCCGCCTGCGGATGTTCGTGCGAAGCTGTTCACTCTGAAAGTGCAGGACCCGAAAATCGACCGTGTGCGCACCCGCGCGTGGACCAAAGTGAAGAGCGGAAAATAATCCGCAGCCTTAGATGCCGGGCGGGCGCACCACACCCGCCGGCAATTCGCACCATCATGGTGCGCTTGCACACATTCAATGCCGGAGAGCAGCCGTGAATGACGCTATCCCTCGCCCGCAGGCGAAAACCCGTAAGGCGCTGACGCCGCTATTAGAAATCCGCAACCTCACCAAATCCTACGATGGTCAACATGCGGTGGATGATGTCAGCCTGACCATCTACAAAGGTGAAATCTTCGCGCTGCTGGGCGCATCCGGCTGTGGCAAGTCCACGCTGCTGCGTATGCTGGCAGGTTTCGAACAACCTTCTGCCGGACAGATAATGCTTGATGGCGTCGATTTGTCACAGGTTCCGCCTTACCTGCGCCCCATCAATATGATGTTTCAGTCTTACGCGCTGTTTCCGCATATGACCGTGGAACAGAACATCGCTTTTGGCCTGAAACAGGACAAACTACCGAAAGCGGAAATTTCCAGTCGGGTCAATGAGATGCTCGGCCTGGTGCACATGCAGGAGTTCGCCAAACGTAAACCGCATCAGCTTTCTGGTGGTCAGCGACAGCGTGTGGCCCTGGCCCGAAGCCTTGCCAAGCGCCCGAAACTATTACTGCTCGACGAGCCGATGGGCGCGCTGGATAAAAAGCTGCGTGACCGGATGCAGCTTGAAGTGGTGGATATTCTGGAGCGCGTCGGTGTGACTTGTGTGATGGTCACCCACGATCAGGAAGAGGCGATGACCATGGCGGGGCGCATCGCCATTATGAATCGTGGGAAATTTGTCCAGATTGGCGAACCGGAAGAGATCTACGAGCATCCGACTACCCGCTATAGCGCCGAATTTATTGGCTCGGTAAACGTCTTTGAAGGCGTACTCAAAGAGCGTTAGGAAGATGGCCTGGTGCTTGATTCGCCGGGGCTGGTGCATCCACTGAAAGTCGACGCGGATGCCTCGGTGGTCGATAACGTGCCGGTACATGTGGCGCTGCGCCCGGAAAAAATCATGCTTTGCGAAGAGCCGCCCGCCAATGGTTGTAACTTCGCGGTGGGGGAGGTGATACACATTGCCTATCTCGGCGATCTTTCGGTGTATCACGTTCGTCTGAAAAGTGGGCAGATGATTAGCGCCCAGCTACAAAACGCCCATCGTCATCGTAAAGGGTTACCGACCTGGGGCGACGAAGTGCGTTTGTGCTGGGAAGTGGACAGCTGTGTGGTGCTGACGGTTTAAGGAGCAAAGATGAATACACTTGAACCTGCTGCCCAGTCGAAACCGCCGGGCGGATTTAAGCTGTGGTTGTCGCAGCTGCAAATGAAGCATGGGCGCAAACTGGTCATTGCGTTGCCATATATCTGGTTGATCTTGCTGTTTCTGCTGCCATTTCTGATTGTCTTTAAAATAAGCCTGGCGGAGATGGCGCGCGCTATTCCACCTTATACCGAACTGATGGAGTGGGCTGACGGGCAACTGTCCATCACTCTTAATCTCGGTAATTTTCTGCAACTGACCGACGATCCGCTCTATTTCGATGCTTATCTCCAGTCGCTACAGGTGGCTGCGATTTCGACATTTTGCTGTTTACTGATCGGCTATCCGCTGGCGTGGGCGGTGGCGCACAGTAAGCCTTCGACCCGTAATATTTTATTACTACTGGTGATCCTGCCGTCGTGGACCTCGTTTCTGATCCGCGTTTATGCCTGGATGGGAATATTAAAAAACAACGGTGTGCTGAATAATTTTCTGCTGTGGCTGGGGGTTATCGATCAACCGCTGACCATTCTTCATACCAATCTAGCAGTTTATATTGGCATTGTTTACGCCTACGTGCCGTTTATGGTGCTGCCGATTTATACCGCGTTGATTCGTATTGATTATTCGCTGGTGGAAGCAGCGCTGGATCTCGGTGCACGACCGCTGAAAACGTTCTTTACTGTGATCGTGCCGCTGACTAAAGGTGGGATTATTGCCGGATCGATGCTGGTGTTTATCCCGGCTGTGGGCTAGTTTGTGATCCCGGAACTGCTCGGTGGCCCGGACAGCATCATGATCGGGCGCGTGCTATGGCAAGAGTTTTTCAATAACCGCGACTGGCCGGTGGCCTCGGCGGTAGCGATCATCATGTTGCTGCTGCTAATTGTGCCGATAATGTGGTTCCACAAACACCAGCAAAAAAGCGTGGGAGAACACGGATGAATAATTTACCGGTAGTTCGTTCGCCCTGGCGGATTGTGATTTTGCTGCTGAGCTTTACCTTTCTCTACGCGCCAATGCTGATGCTGGTTATCTATTCGTTTAACAGCTCGAAGCTGGTGACGGTGTGGGCCGGCTGGTCAACGCGCTGGTATGGTGAGTTATTGCGCGATGACGCGATGATGAGTGCGGTTGGTTCAAGCCTGACAATTGCTGCCTGTGCGGCAACGGCGGCGGCGATCCTCGGGACTATTGCGGCGGTGGTGCTGGTGCGCTTTGGCAGGTTTCGCGGATCAAATGGCTTTGCCTTTATGATCACCGCGCCGCTGGTAATGCCAGATGTCATCACGGGCTTGTCGCTGTTTTTATTATTCGTCGCGCTTGCTCATGCCATTGGCTGGCCTGCGGACCGCGGTATGCTTACCATCTGGCTGGCGCATGTCACTTTCTGTACGGCTTATGTGGCGGTCGTTATTTCGTCGCGTCTGCGGGAACTGGATCGCTCGATAGAAAAAGCCGCGATGGATCTCGGTGCGACGCCGCTGAAAGTGTTTTTCGTCATTACGCTACCGATGATCATGCCCGCGATCATTTCTGGCTGGTTACTGGCTTTTACTTTGTCGCTTGATGATCTGGTGATCGCCAGCTTTGTTTCCGGGCCGGGAGCCACCACGTTACCGATGCTGGTCTTTTCCAGCGTGCGGATGGGGGTGAATCCGGAAATCAACGCCCTGGCAACATTGATCCTCGGCGCGGTCGGAATTGTCGGATTTATCGCCTGGTATCTGATGGCGCGCGCAGAAAAACAGCGGATACGCGACATCCAACGTGCAAGACGTGGCTGAAGACACTAAAATTTGCCAACCTGGCTACATAATGCCGCGCATGTCGCGGCATTGTTTTCATGGAAGACGAAACGTTGGGATTTTTTAAGAAAACATCTTCATCTCATGCTCGCCTGAATGTGCCTGCGCTGGTGCAGGTGGCGGCGCTCGCCATTATTATGATCCGTGGCCTCGACGTGCTGATGATTTTCAATACGCTGGGCGTGCGCGGTATTGGCGAGTTCATTCATCGCAGCGTACAAACCTGGAGTTTAACGCTGGTCTTTTTAAGCAGTCTGGTGCTGGTTTTCATTGAGATCTGGTGTGCGTTTTCACTGGTGAAAGGGCGTCGCTGGGCGCGCTGGCTATATCTGCTGACACAAATCACCGCCGCAAGTTACTTGTGGGCGGCTTCGCTGGGGTACGGTTATCCGGAGCTGTTCAGCATTCCCGGTGAATCAAAACGTGAAATCTTCCATAGCCTGATGCTGCAGAAGCTGCCGGATATGCTCATCCTGATGCTGCTGTTCGTTCCCTCGACCAGTCGGCGGTTCTTCCAGTTGCAATAATGTGTATAATCGTCGCCCCTGATGATGTGAAGGTCAATGTATGCAGTGCGCACTTTACGACGCGGGTCGCTGTCGTTCCTGTCAGTGGATAACGCAGCCGATTCCAGAGCAACTCTCCGCTAAAACCGCCGATCTTAAAAATCTGCTCGCCGATTTTCCGGTTGAGGAATGGTGCGCGCCGGTGTCAGGCCCGGAACAAGGGTTTCGTAATAAAGCCAAAATGGTGGTGAGTGGTAGCGTTGAAAAAACACTGCTCGGTATGCTGCATCGCGATGGCACGCCGGAAGACCTTTGTGACTGCCCGCTTTATCCAGCCTCATTTGCGCCCGTTTTTGCGGCGCTAAAACCGTTTATCGCCCGAGCGGGGTTAACGCCCTACAACGTGGCGCGTAAGCGTGGCGAACTGAAATACATTCTGCTGACTGAAAGCCAGAGTGATGGCGGCATGATGCTGCGCTTTGTACTGCGTTCTGATACCAAGCTGGCGCAACTGCGTAAGGCGCTGCCGTGGTTACACGAACAACTACCGCAGCTGAAAGTTATTACCGTCAATATTCAGCCGGTACATATGGCGATTATGGAAGGGGAGACGGAGATCTACCTGACCGAACAACAGGCACTGGCGGAGCGTTTTAATGACGTACCGCTGTGGATCCGTCCGCAAAGTTTCTTCCAGACTAATCCGGCGGTCGCCAGCCAGTTGTACGCCACCGCGCGCGACTGGGTACGACAGCTGCCGGTTAAACATATGTGGGATCTGTTCTGCGGTGTGGGGGGCTTTGGTTTACACTGCGCGACGCCTGACATGCAGTTAACCGGGATCGAAATTGCGCCAGAGGCCATTGCCTGTGCAAAGCAGTCAGCCGCTGAACTGGGCTTAACTCGTTTACAATTTCAGGCGCTGGACTCCACTCAGTTTGCCACTGCTCAGGGGGAGGTGCCGGAGCTGGTGCTGGTTAACCCGCCGCGCCGCGGCATTGGTAAACCGCTGTGTGATTATCTTTCAACGATGGCACCGCGTTTTATTATCTACTCCAGCTGTAACGCCCAAACCATGGCGAAAGATATCCGCGAACTGCCAGGTTACCGCATCGAACGGGTACAGCTTTTTGATATGTTCCCGCACACCGCGCACTATGAAGTGTTGACGCTGCTGGTGAAGCAATAAAAAAGCCACAGGTGCGGCTTCAGATTGCTGATCAGGTGCGCTTTGTTCATGCCGGATGCGGCGTGAACGCCTTATCCGGCCTACAAAATCATGCTAAATCAATATATTGCAGAGTTGATGTGGGCCGGATAAGCGCAGCGCATCAGGCAATCTTACTTTTGTCATCAGTCTCAATTACTGCGGAAACCACTGGTCATTGATTTTCTGATATGTACCGTCAGCTTTAATTGCTGCCAGCGCGTTATTCAGTTTTTCCAGCAGAGCTTTGTTATCCGGACGTACAGCGATACCCAGGCCGGTGCCGAAGTATTGCGGATCGGTCACTTTTTCAGTCGCAACGCCCAGTTGCGGATTGGTTTTCAGCCATTCGTTTACCACCGCGGTGTCACCAAATACCCCATCAATACGACCATTTTTCAGATCGATAAAGGCATTCTGATAACTGTCATAGGAGACAGTTTTCACTTCCGGGTGCTGATCCTGAATATATTTCTGGTGCGTCGTACCGTTTTCCATCCCAATGCGTTTGCCTTTCAGGTCGGCAAACGTTTTGTAGGTATCTTTTTTGGCAATCACGACGGCTGAGTTTTCATAGTAGGGTGTGGTAAACGAAACCTGCTTGCTACGCTCCGGGGTGATATCCATACCGGAGATTACGGCGTCATATTTTCTGAATTTCAGTGACGGGATCAGGCTGTCGAACGCGTGATTAGTAAAAGTACATTCTGCCTGCATTTGTTTGCACAAGGCTTTTGCCAGATCGATATCAAAGCCGACAATCTCATTATTAGCACCTATAGATTCAAAGGGTGGATAGGTGGCTGAAACGCCAAAATTGATTTTCTCTGCGGCAGAAGCACCGAAAGTAAAGGAAGCAAGTAAAGCGGCAAGAACTAACTTTTTCATGATGGAACTCCCGTCTGTCAATCTTATGATTTTTGGCCGTGTCTGCGGCATGGGATAACAATGCCACCAAGTGAATTTATATGCAATAAACATGATTAAATAATTTAAATGAAATAAAAAAAGACGGATAACTTAGTGAGTTGTCCGTCTTCATTATAAGAATTTATGCACTATGTAGGCCGGATAAGGCGTCCACGCCGCATCCGGCACAGGCACCGTGCTGATGTCTGATGCGACGCTGGCGCGTCTTATCAGACCTACAAACCCCCCCCGGCGAATGTACGCAGCTACATTAATTCCGCCGTTCGAATGCCAGTGCTTTGCGCTCGATCAGACGCATCATTAGCGTCAGCAGGCCGTTGACGACCAGGTAAATAATCCCTGCCGCACCGAACACCATTACATCGTAGGTGCGTCCGTACAACAACTGGCTGTATCCCATCACTTCCATCAGCGTAATGGTGTAAGCCAGAGAGGTACTTTTGAACACCAGCACCACTTCGTTGGAATAAGAAGAGAGCGAGCGTTTAAAGGCATACGGCAGCAGGATCGCCAGCGTATCTTTTTTGCTCATTCCCAGGGCGCTACAGGACTGCCACTGACCTTCTGGGATCGCACGAATTGCACCGTAAAACAGCTGCGTGGTATACGCCGCACTGTTCAGCGATAACGCAATCAGCGCACATAACCACGGTTCTGACAACAAATGCCACAGTGCCGGATACTCCTGCAACGTAGGAAACTGGCCCGGCCCGTAATAAATCAGGAAGATCTGCACCAGCAGCGGCGTACCGGTAAACAGCGTGATATAACCCCGCACCAGCCACACCAGCACCGGCGTTTTCAGCGTCAGGATGATGGTAAAAATCAATGCCAGAATCAGTGCCACAATCAGCGAGGCAACGGTTAGCGTCAGGCTGGTGTGCAGCCCTTTCATCAGCTCGGGTAAATACTCAAACATTAGCTGGGCCTCCGCTCAAAACGTGTCGCGCGCAGGTCAATGCGTTTGAGAATGTACTGACTGAGCAGGGTGATCACCAGGTAAATCGCCGCCGCCACAATGTACCAGGTAAATGGTTCCTGGGTACGAGTAGCAATGCTTTTGGTTTGTAACATTAAATCATTCACACTAATCAAACTGACCAGCGCGGTATCTTTCAGCAGCACCAGCCACTGGTTACCGAGGCCAGGCAGCGCATGACGCCACATCTGCGGCATCACCAGACGGAAAAAGATAGCCGATTTCGACAGCCCCAGCGCCTGACCAGATTCCCACTGGCCCACCGGTACAGCTTTCAACGCGCCGCGCAGCGTTTGCGAGGCATAGGCGGCATACAGCAGTGACAGAGCGATGACACCACAAAGGAACGGACTCACGTCGAAGTTCTCAATGTCCATCTGCACCGGGATCTGCACGAACCCAAGATTGATAGTGAAGCCATCCGAAAGCGTCAGCAGTAACTGCGAGGAGCCAAAATAGATAAACAGCACTACCAGAATTTCTGGCAGGCCACGCAGAATGGTTACCAGCGCTGAACCTGCCCACGCGACAGGACGCCATTTCGCTGACTCCCATACCGCAAAGAACATCGCCAGCGCCAGCCCGACAATCAATGCACAAACGGCAAGGCCGACGGTCATCCCGGCGGCGCTTGCTAAAGGAAAAAATTCATTCATCAGGAATTACTTCTGGAACCATTTGTTGTAGATGGTTTCGTAAGTGCCATCTTTCTTCACTTTTTCCAGCGCAGTGTTGAGTTTCTGCTGCAGTTCAGTGTTGCCCTGACGTACCGCGATGCCGAGGCCAGTACCGAAATAATCTTTATCGGTCACTTTATCGCCCACTGCCGCCAGTTTTGGGTTATCTTTCAGCCACTCAGTGACCACTGCGGTGTCACCAAATACGCTGTCGATACGCCCGTTTTGCAGATCCAGTTTTGCGTTCTGGTAGCTGTCATACGGAACGGTGGTGATTTCCGGGTGCTTATCCATAATGAACTTCTGGTGTGTCGTCCCGTTCTGAACGCCGACTTTTTTGCCTTTCAGCTGATCAACACTGGTGTATTTGCCTTGCTGACCCACAAACAGGGCAGAGTTGTCATAGTACGGGGTGGTAAACAGTACCTGCTTTTCACGCTCCGGAGTGATATCCATGCCCGCCATCACTGCTTCTACGCGACGGAATTTCAGGCTTGGGATCAGGCTGTCAAACGCCTGGTTAGAGAAAGTACAGGTTGCATCAATCTCTTTACACAGTGCCTGTGCCAGGTCGACGTCAAAACCAACGATCTGGTTGTTTGCATCAATCGATTCAAACGGAGGATAGGAGGCTTCGGTAGCAAAACGAATGGTTTCGGCAGCTGTGGCGGAAAGACTAAAACCTGCAATTAACGCGGCAATCAGAACTTTTTTCATTGTTGTTATCCCGAATCTTAGTGAGAGAGATAGTTTTTAAATGCTTCGGTTTGCGGCTCGGTAAAGCAGCTCGCGTCGCCTTGTTCTACGATATGACCATTTTCCATATACACCACTCGGCTGGCGGTTTTACGCGCCACTTCAACTTCGTGGGTGACGATCACCTGGGTAATATTCGTTTCTGCCAGCTCACGAATGATGCTGACGATTTGTGCCGTAATTTCCGGGTCCAGTGCGGCGGTCGGTTCATCGAACAGCAGTACCTGCGGTTCCATCATCAACGCACGGGCAATAGCAACACGCTGCTGCTGACCACCAGAAAGATGCAGCGGGTAACGATCGCTATAAGGTTTGAGACGCAGACGTTCCAGCAGTTTTTCTGCACGGGCCAGCGCCTGATCTTTACTCAACCCCAGTACACGGCAGGGCGCTTCAATCAGGTTTTGCTGCACGGTCAGATGCGGCCACAGGTTGTATTGCTGAAACACCATGCCAACGTTACGACGCAAATCGCGAATCGCTTTGTCAGAGGGTGTTTTGGTGAAATCGAAATAGTTGCCTGCAATGTTGAGCGTACCGGAGCGCGGCATCTCAAGCAGATTGAGTACACGCAGCAGCGAGCTTTTACCCGCGCCGCTGGGGCCAAGTAACACCAGCGTTTCGCCCTGTGGGCAATCCAGCGTGATATCGAACAGCGCCTGATGCGCGCCGTAGAAGCAATTAATGCCGTTTAATTGAATACTCATTGACACTCGTATACTGGCAGTCTGATAGCTATTGAGGTCGAAGATAGTACCTTTGACAGAATAATTATGCAATATTTATGCTTTAAAAGTTAAAAGCAAAGCGCATTATTCAATAAACATAGCACAAAATAACGGGGGCGGTGGTCGGTGAGCATAAATGTCGGCATTCCTCACGAAATGCCGGATAATTTACGGGGTTTATTGGTTGATCAAGGCGTTAGCGATTCTCGATGGACTGACGGAGCGTACCCGCCGTGGCATGAACGCTACCGCCTAAGTAGCGCACATCGTCGATGACCCAACACTGGCCTTCCTGAATCATTAACACTTCATCCTGCCAGCCCTGGTCACCCTGTTTGAGATCCACCCGCAATGGAATGTTACGGGCATCACGATTAGGGATAGTCGATGCACTGGCAACGTGGGCGCTGTCTGGCAAGGTGGTTCGACTGGAGAACGGATCGCTGCTTAACAATTCACGATGACTATTATCGCGGCTGGCATCGCTAAGTTGGGTTGCCAGTTTGTCACTCAAATAGGGGCGCAGGGCGGTAATGTCATTGCTGCGATGTTGAATGCGGTAGTCGTAGAATTGTTGAGCCACACTGTCAGGCCCTCCCTGGACACAGGAACCGGTGCGGGGGCCGTTATCTTTATAAGCTGGCGTGACGGTGGTACAGGCACTCAGCAGCAGTGCACATGGAATAAGTAGAGATAGTGAACGGTAGCGCATAATCATTTCCTTATTAGCTTGCTGTCTGCGTCACACTACGACCAAACGCTATCAGATTATTTAATACATTGTTTTTAATACAATTCTGAAACAATCTGAACACCTGATTGGGTTTGAGTCCATTGCTGGCTACCCACTCAAGGTTGCTCGTAGCTGACTTACTTAAATTACCCAAACAATAGACAGTGTAAACCATTTGTGAGGTTGAGCGTGTTATATGGCTGAAATGATCATTTAAGGTAAATATGATAGTTCTGACATGGTGGTATAAATCCTCCTGTAGAGGTTAAGAGCATCTGCAAGAAGCCAGTTTCACATTTATAACGCGTGATAAATGAATGCGGTTATTGTCTAATCATTACAAAATTTTTCACATGCGATAAGAGATCCTGCGATTAAGATGATTGCCAAAATTACGTTGTATTTTTGAAAATGAGCGAAATTTGATAGTCCCAGCTTTGACTCTCGATAATATTATTTATGCTACAATTGTGGGTAAAGAATTTAAGCTAATGAATTTGAGTGAAGAATAAATTAAATTGCTTCAGTATTTCGTTAATTAATATGAATACAAAAGGCGTTGTGCTTTTATAATTATAAAGCGCGAGGAGTTCGGTGGATTATCGTTTTTCTTGGGTGATTTTTAATATGATAAACAATATATCTGATCAAGCATCATCATTTCCAGGCACACAACTAAATCAAAGTGATAATTTCCTGGATTCACTGAGGGAATTTTTCGCGATATTAAATTCCAGTCGTAAGGGTGAGTTGTCTACATGGGATACCATCTACTTGCATCTGATATTAGCAATAAATGCTGACAGTGATCTCATAAAAAATGATGTGTTGCTCGCGGAAAATATTCCATCAGCGAATTACCAATTTAATACATTTTTTAGCAATGCTTTCGAGATTGATGTTAAAAAATATCTGGGTAAATCAGAAGATAACGAAGTTGAAATAAAAGCGGGTAATGAAAGAATCTCTATTGGAATACGTAATGTATCGAATGGAAAACTTGAAAGACAACAGTTTCTTTTCCCACTGGACTATGAGAATAAATTACAAGAACAATTAGATAAGTATTTTACGATTGAATCGCACCCATTATTATACAGGTATACCATTGGTAGTAAGATTGCGAATGTGATTTTTGAAAAGTTATACAGTCGTATTGACTTTAACAAAGAACAATATATATCCTTTATAAAGGACGCATTTATTCATTTTTATGATTATAGCAGGCGATATGCTATTAGTGAGAATATCGATAAAGACGCTGTAACAAACAATATCGCATTGATGAGCACTTTTTATGACAGTGATAATACGTCAGGTGAGGTTTTAAATAATGATTTTACAGAAGAAGAGTCATTTGAAACTGCGTTAGATGTAGAGCATGCAATAGTGCTTGGATTTGCTGATGATAATTTTGAAACAAAACCTGTTCATTATCAGAATTTATTAACACGATTTAGTGCCTTTCAAGATACCGTGTTTAATCTGTTTCCTGAAATGCACTCTTCGCATTACCACGATATTTGTAGCGTAAGTGTGGATATGACAAAGGGAACGCAATGCATGATTCACTTGATGGTGAATGAAGAAGTTTTCATGTCTCTGCCTGTTCCAGTTGCCACGATGGTACGTGAAGATGCAAGTAATTTAGTCAATCTTAAAACACTACTCAATGATGGTTGTTTCATTAAATATAGTCATTTTAATGACGTGGCATTAATAAAGCAAAACATAAGTAATCTCTATTTATCACACACTGTTGTGAATGAAAGCATATTGAAAAAATGTTGTTTTGAAAACGGCAGTTTAGGTGATGTTAAAATAACAAATAGCAATGTAATAAACAGTGCATTCAAAAATATTTCGTTTAGAACTGTTAAAATTAATAACGTAAATACTCATTCTTTAAAATTTATTAACTGCAATTTTTTCAATGTTGATATGATAAGAGTTAATCTCAGCAAATGTCTTTTTCATGAATGTAGTATGCATGGTGTCAAGATAAAACCCTGGTTGCCTGTAAAATGGACAAAAGAATTAATAAGTGATTATTTGTATGGCTGTTTACTATCTCTGTACTCTATCTGTGCAAGGGATATATATAATATGAACGCCGGGAATAACGTGAAGGTTGCTGCGGATGCTTTCCTTGAAATTATTTGCTCTCTTAAAAATAAATATTGTATTAAACTATTAAGCGCTCAGGATCGGGCGTTTATATACGAGTTTGCAAGAATGATCTTCGCTTATATTAATGACAAAAGCATTGAGATCTTATTACTTTCTTGTTTTGCGGCGGCTGACCAAAAAGCAATCCAGCGTTATAGACCTCAGTCACAAGATGGGGAAGACTTTAGGAGTCATTTACAATATAAGTTGCCTCTTTCCGCTCATTAATGTTGTTGGTGCAACATAATAAGACAGGTAAGCGGTACCCTATAATGAAACCAATATCGGGTTATGCAACGGATAATCGTAAAGACTTAAGTGGGTGTTTTTGACACAATGAGATGATTTCCTAAACTGATCAAAACCTTCTTCCCAACATGGCATATCAGTCCGATAATGCTTTAGAGATCGAAGGCTTAACAAACAAGGAGATCGATCATGCAATTTTCTACAACCCCAACTCTGGAAGGCCAGACCATCGTTGAATATTGCGGTGTGGTGACCGGCGAAGCGATTTTAGGTGCCAATATTTTCCGTGATTTCTTTGCCGGTATCCGCGATATCGTTGGCGGACGTTCCGGTGCGTATGAAAAAGAACTGCGTAAAGCACGGGAGATCGCCTTTGAGGAATTAGGCTCCCAGGCGCGGGCGCTGGGGGCCGATGCCGTAGTTGGTATTGATATCGACTACGAAACGGTCGGGCAAAACGGCAGTATGCTGATGGTTAGCGTCAGCGGTACGGCGGTGAAAACGCGTCGATGAGAAGAGTCTTCTGGCTGGTCGCTGCCGCTCTGTTACTGGCAGGGTGTGCAGGCGAAAAAGGCATTGTCGAGAAAGAGGGATATCAGCTTGATACCCGACACCAGGCGCAGGCGGCGTATCCGCGCATTAAAGTGCTGGTGATCCACTACACCGCAGATGATTTTGATAGCTCGCTGGCGACACTGACTGATAAGCAGGTCAGCTCGCATTATCTGATCCCTGCGGTGCCACCGCGATACAACGGTAAACCGCGCATCTGGCAACTGGTGCCGGAACAAGAACTGGCCTGGCATGCGGGGATTAGCGCCTGGCGCGGGGCAACGCGCCTTAACGACACCTCTATTGGCATTGAGCTGGAAAACCGTGGCTGGCAAAAATCATCCGGAGTGAAATATTTTGCCCCGTTTGAACAGGCACAGATTCAGGCGCTTATTCCGCTGGCGAAAGATATTATTGCCCGTTATCACATCAAGCCGGAAAACGTAGTGGCACATGCGGATATCGCACCGCAGCGCAAAGACGATCCGGGGCCATTATTTCCCTGGCAGCAACTGGCGCAGCAGGGGATTGGTGCCTGGCCGGATGCGCAGCGGGTGAACTTTTACCTTGCCGGGCGCGCGCCGCACACACCGGTAGATACCGCGTCATTGCTGGAGCTTTTGGCGCGCTACGGTTATGACGTAAAACCTGATATGACACCGCGCGAGCAGCGGCGCGTGATTATGGCATTCCAGATGCATTTCCGCCCGACGTTATATAACGGCGAAGCGGATGCAGAAACTCAGGCGATTGCCGAAGCATTGCTGGAGAAATACGGGCAGGATTAGCGCGGCAGTTTTCCGTGGTCGCGTAGCCAGGCGGCAGTTTTCTCGATGCCTTCATCCAGGGTGATGACCGGCTGATAACCTAACTCTTCCTGCGCACGCGTAATATCCAGCGTAAAGTCAAAATTCAACTTGGAGACGCCGTAGTGGGTCAGCGGCGGCTCTTTTGCTGACTTGCGGCCTAAACGCGCCATGCTGCGGGCGATCATATCCAGCATCGGGTAAGGGACGGAACGAATACGACAGTCAATATTCAACTCGTCGATCAGCTTCTGCACGATGCTGCGCAGTGTGCGATGCTCGCCGTTGGTGATGTTGTACACACGCCCGGAAGGTAGCTTATCGCAGGCTTCCTGGCTTGCCAGCCACATTGCGTGCACGGCATTTTCATAGTAGGTCATATCGACCAGCGCACTGCCGCCATGCGGTAACAGAATACTGCCGTAGTGGTGCATCATATGCGCCAGACGGGGAATAAAGACTTTATCGTGCGGTCCGAACAGACTTTGTGGGCGCAGAATAGTAAAGCGCGTTTGTGGATTCGCCTGCGAAAGCATATTGATCACTTCTTCGCTGCCTGCTTTGCTGCGGGCAAACTCGTTGGCGAAGCGGTGAGGGCGAAAATCTTCTTTAATATCGCGATGGTGGTGATAATCGAAGTACAGGGAGGGGGAAGAGATATGAATAAAGTTACGCACACCCCAGGCGACAGCCCATTCACCCAGGCGGCGAGTGGCGCGAACGTTAGCCAGATCGAAAGCTTGTTGTGTCCCCCAGGGTGAGGTAAAGCTGGAGCAGTGCCACAGCGTATCAATGCCCGCGAGCATCACTTTAGCTTGTGATGAAACCAGCTCGGTCAGATCCGTCGGAACAAACTCTGCGCCCATTTTTTCCAGCAATTTACCCATTGCTTCGTTGCGACCGCTCGCACGCACGCTGATGCCTTTCTGGCATAAAAACTCTACCGCGTTTCGACCTAAGCCGCTGGTGGCGCCGGTAACCAGTACCTTCATATCAATCCACTGTTGTTGAGAAAATGACGTGCGCATTCTTCCGTGATTTCCCCCATGATGCAATGGGAAACATGAAAGAATAACGCAGGTTTTGTCGATTAATCTGTGCTTTGTTCTGCCAGTCTGGCGATTTGTTTTGCCATTCCGCGAAAAATAAACAGATGCGCGGGGATCATCAATAACCAGTAAAACAGCCCCGGCATACCGTGCGGATGCCAGAAAGCGCGGACATCGATAGTACGATAGTCACCTTTATCTTCCAGGGTAAAACACAGTCGTCCCAGCCCCGGCGCTTTCATGCCAAATAACAACGTAAGTTGCTTTTTCGGTTCAACGACAATCACTTTCCAGCTATCCACCGCATCGCCGGTCTGTAAATATTCGCGCTCCGGGCGGCCTTTCGCCAGATTATGACCGATCGCGCGGTCCATCAACGCCCGTGTCTGCCACAAAATATTGCCAAAGAAATAACGCTCTTTACCGCCGATTTGGTTCACCACCAGCCATAAAGCCGCAAGGCTGGCGGACGTTTTAACGGTAAACCCCGCCTGTTTGGCGAAATAACCGTACTCCGGTCGCCAGCGGGCAAAGGCCTGAGCGTCGTAGCCCCAGTCGCTGGAGTTGACCAGTTTTTCTTCCTCTTTCAACGTGCTACGTACCGCGTCATCGAAAGCGATCAGCCGTTGTGGGATGAGTGCACGTAGCGCGGTATCATCTGCCAGCAGATCGTGTTTCAGCCCCTGAATCAACGCCCTGGCGGTGGTGGGCGGTACGGAAGTAATCACATTGAGAAACCACACCGAAATCCAGCGGGTGGGGAGGGGGATGGGGATCAACCAGCGGCGCTTACCGCTCACCGCCATAAAATGTTCAAACTGTTGCTGATAACTGAGCACCTCTGGTCCGGCGGCTTCGAAGATGCGGTGTTCGTTGGCTGGATGGTCTAACAGCGCCACCAGATAGTGCAGCAAGTTTTCCAGCGCGATGGGCGTGGTGCGTGAACGTACCCAGCGTGGCGGCGTTAACACTGGCAGGTTGTAGACCATATCGCGCATGACTTCGAACGCCGCTGAACCTGCGCCAACGATAATTCCGGCCCGAAGTTCGGTCACTGGTACATTCGCTTCACGAAGAATGTCCGCCGTAGCCTGACGAGCACGCAGATGATCCGACTGCTCATGTGGCGGGGCCTGCAACGAACTGAGAAAGATTAATTGCTTAACTGGTACTTCACGTAGCGCATCGCGGACGTTGAGAGCCACCTGGCGCTCCTGAGCGATAAAATCGCCGCCTTCGCCCATGCTGTGCACCAGAAAATAGACGGTATCGATATCCTGCAACAGGGCCGGAAGGTTATCCGGCCAGCTGAGATCGACTTTATGGCAACTGACGTTTGCCAGTTGCAGCTTTGCAAGCCTGTCGACATGACGTGCCGCCGCCAGGATCTGATGCCCTTGCTGGCTGAGTGTGCGCACCAGATGCTGACCAATGTAGCCACTGGCACCGAGAACTAAAATGCGTTGCGGCACGTCTCTCTCCTTAACGCGCCAGGAATGCGCGCCAGTGGGCGGCGACTTCCGCCAGTTGTTCGCGCGAGACGTCAAGATGCGTCACCAGGCGGACAATCGGCGAGGCGTTAATCAGCACGTTTCTCGCTTTCATGTATTCGCCTAACGCGGCAGCATTTTCTTCCCCGACGCGAACAAACAGCATATTAGTGTCCTGACGCATCACATCCGCGCCTGCTTCACGCAGTTGCTCCGCCATCCAGGCGGCGTTGTCGTGATCTTCCTGCAACCGTGCGACGTTATTTTTCAGGGCATACATCCCGGCGGCAGCCAGAATCCCGGACTGACGCATCCCGCCACCGGCCATTTTCCGCCAGCGGATGGCACGTTTAATGTAATCACGATTACCGACAAGTAATGAACCGACTGGCGTCCCAAGACCTTTCGACAGGCAAATGGTGAACGAATCACAATATTGCGTGATCTCTTTCAGTTCGCAGCCGTAAGCCACCACGGCATTAAAGATGCGCGCACCGTCAACATGCAGCGCCAGATTGCGCTCGCGGGTAAATTCCCATGCTTCTTTCAGGTATTCACGCGGCAGCACTTTGCCGTTGTGGGTGTTTTCCAGACTGAGTAATTTGGTGCGGGCGAAATGGATATCGTCGGGTTTGATTTTCATCGCCACTTTATCCAGCGGTAGCGTGCCGTCGGCAGCCGCGTCGATGGGTTGCGGCTGAATACTGCCCAGCACCGCTGCGCCACCGGCTTCAAACAGATAGTTATGCGCGGCCTGACCGACAATATACTCTTCGCCACGTTCGCAGTGACTGAGCAGAGCGACCAGGTTGGCCTGAGTGCCGGTAGGCAGAAAAATGGCGGCTTCTTTACCGGAAAGCTCTGCTGCATAGTCCTGCAGAGCATTAACGGTAGGGTCGTCTCCGTAAACGTCGTCCCCAACCGGGGCGGCCATCATCGCTTCGAGCATGGCGCGGCTCGGTCGGGTAACGGTATCACTGCGTAAATCAATCATGGCATGTCCTTATTATGACGGGAAATGCCACCCTTTTTACCTTAGCCAGTTCGTTTTCGCCAGTTCGATCACTTCATCGCCGCGTCCGCTGATAATTGCGCGCAACATATACAGGCTAAAACCTTTGGCCTGTTCGAGTTTGATCTGCGGTGGAATGGCTAATTCTTCTTTGGCGACCACCACATCCACCAACACCGGACCGTCGATAGAGAAGGCGCGTTGCAGGGCTTCATCAACTTCAGAGGCTTTTTCTACACGGATACCCGTAATGCCGCACGCTTCGGCAATGCGGGCAAAGTTGGTGTCGTGCAGCTCAGTACCGTCTGTCAGGTAACCTCCGGCCTTCATCTCCATCGCCACAAAGCCCAGCACGCTGTTATTAAAGACGATAATTTTCACCGGCAGTTTCATCTGCACTACTGAGAGGAAATCGCCCATCAACATGCTAAAACCGCCATCGCCGCACATGGCGACCACCTGACGTTCCGGCCCGGTTGCCTGCGCACCCAACGCCTGCGGCATGGCGTTAGCCATCGAACCGTGGTTAAACGAACCTAACAGGCGACGCTTGCCGTTCATTTTCAGATAACGTGCCGCCCATACCGTTGGCGTGCCGACGTCACAGGTAAAGATGGCGTCATCGGCGGCAAAATGACTAATTTGCTGCGCCAGATATTGCGGGTGAATGGCTTTCTCGCTCGGTTTAGCTAAATCGTCCAGCCCTTTGCGGGCATCGCGGTAATCTTCCAGCGCTTTATCCAGAAACTTGCGATCGGTTTTTTCTTCCACCAGTGGCAGCAATGCGCGCAGGGTTGATTTGATATCGCCGACCAGCGCCATATCTACCTTGCTATGCGCGCCGATGCTGGCTGGATTGATATCAATCTGAATAATTTTGGCATCGGTCGGGTAGAACGCACGGTAGGGGAACTGAGTACCGAGTAGCACTAACGTGTCGGCGTTCATCATGGTATGGAAACCTGACGAGAATCCGATTAACCCGGTCATTCCAACATCATACGGATTATCGTATTCGACATGCTCTTTACCGCGTAGGGCATGAACAATAGGTGCTTTAATTTTCCCGGCAAACTCAACTAACTCTTTATGCGTCCCCGCGCAGCCGCTGCCACACATCAGGGCGATATTGCTGGAATAACGCAGCAGTTGCGCCAGTTTGCGTAACTCTTCTTCTTCCGGCGTCACGACTGGCTGTGGCGCATGATACCAGTGCGTGGTTGCCCCTTCTGGCGTAGGTTTTAACGCCACGTCGCCCGGTAACACAACAACGGAAACGCCACGGTTAAGCACCGCTTTGCGCATAGCAATTGCCAGCACTTGTGGGATCTGCTCCGGGCTGGAAACCAGCTCGCAATAGTGACTACATTCGCGGAATAGCTCTTGTGGGTGGGTTTCCTGGAAATAGCCGCTGCCAATTTCGCTGGAGGGAATATGAGCGGCAATCGCCAGTACCGGAACGTTATTGCGGTGGCAATCGAATAGGCCGTTGATCAAGTGCAGGTTGCCTGGGCCGCACGATCCGGCACAGACCGCCAGTTCTCCTGAAAGTTGTGCTTCAGCGCCAGCGGCAAACGCCGCCACTTCTTCATGGCGGGTGGACATCCACTCGATGGTGCCCATGCGATTAAGACTGTCGCTAAGACCGTTCAGAGAGTCGCCCGTGACTCCCCAGATACGTTTCACGCCTGCCGATTCGAGTGTTTTGGCGGATATAAGCTGCAACCGTTTGTTTCATGGTTCTCCATCTCCTGAATGTGATAACGGTAACAAGTTTAGTTCATCTGACGGAGGGGGAAGGGATGGGAGAGAAAGGAGGCACTAACGGTTAAATAGCCCGATGAAAGGAATATCATCGGGCATAAGGCGATTATGCGAGAACCAAATCCCCCTGCGGATGGCAGGAGCAGGCCAGTACGTAACCTTCAGCGATTTCGGCGTCGGTCAGCGTCATTGTACTGCTCACCGTATATTCACCGGAAACCACTTTTGTCTTACAGCAGCCGCAAACACCCGCACGGCAGGCAGCGACAACCGGAACGTTATTGCTTTCCAGCGCCTCCAGTAGCGTGGTGCCAACCGGGGCGTAAAATTCTCGTGCCGGTTGCAGTTTGGTGAATTTCAGACCGCTGGTCGCCGCTTCTGCTACTGGGGTGAAGAATTTCTCTTTAAAGAAACGCGTCACGCCGAGCGCTTTCACTTCCTGCTCTACCCAATCCATATACGGAGCCGGGCCGCAGGTCATCACGGTACGTGAAGCTAAGTCAGGTACATCTGCCAGCAGTTCGCGAGTGAGACGACCAGCGATAAAGCCTTCGGTAACGTTATTTTCTGCCACCAGCGTTACCGGATAGTTACGCCACTCATCGGCGAAAATAACATCCTGCGGCGTACGCACGTTGTAGATCACCCGCACATCGGCCTGTGGACGGTTCTTCGCAAGCCAGCGACGCATCGACATAATCGGCGTGACGCCGCAGCCTGCCGCCAGCAACAGGAATTTATCTTCTGCTTTATCGTCGCAGGTAAATTCCCCCATCGCGTCCGAAAGCCAGAGATAATCACCGCGTTTTACATCGCGCGTCAGCCACTGGGAGCCGACACCGTCATCAATCCGCCGCACGGTCAGGGTGATATATTCACTCACGCCTGGCGTGGAGGAAATGGTGTAAGCACGCAGCGTTTCCGCTGAGTTTCGCACGCTGACCAGTGCATATTGCCCGGCGCGATATGGGTAGTGATCGTGGCAAATCAGGGAAATCGTCCACACATCCGGCGTTTCTTGCGTAATGTGATGAACCTGCATCCGCCACGGGCATTGATTCGTTGGCATCGTCATCGACAAACTCCTTACGCGCTCAACAGTTGCTTCATGTCTTCTTCAACAGTGGTGATAGAACGCAGGCCGAATTTCTCGTTCAGCACCGCCAGCAGGTCTGGTGTCAGGAAACCAGGTGCAGTCGGGCCGGTGACGATATTTTTCACGCCCAGAGAAAGCAGCGTCAGCAGAATGACAATCGCTTTCTGTTCAAACCAGGAGAGCACCAGCGACAGCGGCAGATCGTTCACACCACAGCCCAGTTTCTCTGCCAGAGTGACAGCCAGAATAATTGCTGAGTAAGCATCGTTACATTGACCTGCATCTACCAGACGCGGCAGACCTTCGATATCGCCAAACTCAAGTTTGTTAAAGCGATATTTACCACAGGCGAGGGTCAGGATCAGGCAGTCATCCGGCACGCTGGTGGCGAAATCGGTGAAGTAGTGGCGCTCGCCGCGTGCGCCGTCACAGCCACCAAGCAGGAAGATATGACGCAGTTTTTCACGGCTAACCAGATCAATCAGCGTATCGGCTGCACCAAGCAGCGTCTGGCGACCAAAGCCCACGGTGATCAGGTGAGGAATTTCGCTGTACGGGAAGCCCGCCATTTGTTGCGCCTGGGCGATGACCGCAGAGAAATCTTCGCCATCCAGATGACGCACGCCAGGCCAGCCAACGATGCTGCGGGTCCAGATACGATCGTCATAAGCGCCTACGGTTGGGTCGATGATGCAGTTCGAGGTCATCACGATGGGGCCAGGGAAACGAGCGAACTCCACTTGCTGATTCTGCCAGCCGCTGCCGTAGTTACCGACCAGATGCTTGAATTTACGCAGCTCCGGGTAGCCATGCGCAGGCAGCATTTCGCCGTGGGTGTAGACATTAACGCCCGTGCCTTCGGTCTGTTCCAGCAGGTTGTAGAGATCTTTGAGATCGTGACCGGAAATCAGAATGCATTTACCCGCCGTCGCTTTGACGTTGACCTGGGTTGGCGTCGGGTGACCGTATTTACCGGTTTCGCCTGCATCCAGAATGCTCATCACTTTGAAGTTCATCTGGCCGATTTCCATTGAACACTCAAGAAGCGCGTTCATATCGGCAGGCCAGGTCCCCAGCCACGCCATGATTTTATGGTACTGGGCATAAATATCGTTGTCGTATTGACCGAGAACATGCGCGTGTTCCATATAGGCCGCCGCACCTTTCAGGCCATACAGGCACAGCAGACGCAGGCCGAGAATGTTTTCGCCAATCGCCGCTTTATCTTTGTTAGGGGTAAATTCTGCTGCCTGACGTTGCAGCTCGCCGAGATCATCGCTCACCAGTTGCAGGTCAGCCATCGGGTTATCGACGCGCGCGTTGGCATCTACAGCCAGGCATTGTGCTTTCAGCGCCTCGCGCAAGGCAATCGCTTCACGAGCGTAGCCGACAATACGCGGAGAATCGAAGTTAACGTTGGTCAGGGTTGAGAAAAAGGCACGTGGCGCGAAGCTGTCAACATCGTGGTTGATGATGCCGTATTCACGCGCTTTTACCGCCCAGGCAGAAAGCCCTTGCAGCGCCGCGATGAGTAAATCCTGAAGGTCAGAAGTTTCCGCCGTTTTACCACACATCCCCTGCGCGTATGAGCAGCCGTTTCCTGCCGGAGTACGGATAGTTTGTTCACATTGCACACAAAACATGATCACACCTTTTAAAGTTATATTTAATATACATGTTTAAGGTTAAGACGCTTAACGCGGGGATAAAAGGGATTTTTCATGCAACTTTAAGGGAGATTGATTTAGCGCAATTTTGGCTGCAGGGATCTACCGCCAGAGAGGTATTACGCAGAGAAAAAGGCGATGAGGATCGGCACTAACAGGCTAAGAATAAAACCGTGAACAATTGCCGCCGGGACCATATCCAGCCCGCCAGTACGTTGAAGAACGGGCAGGGTGAAATCCATTGATGTGGCACCGCATAAGCCCAGTGCAGTAGAGCGGCTGCGGCGAATCAGCCCAGGGATCAACATAATAGCAATCAGTTCACGGGCCAGATCATTAAAAAACGCCGCGCTCCCGATTACCGGACCAAAAGATTCGGTCAATAAAATACCGGAAAGAGAATACCAGCCGAAACCGGAGGCCATTGCCAGCGCGGTATTGATGGGGAGATCAAGAATAAAGGCGTTAATTAAACCACCAATTAATGAACTGACAACCACCACCACGGCGACAATCATTCCCCGGCGATTAAGGACAATCTGCTTTAAGGTCATGCCATTATTGCGCAACTGAATACCAACGAGGAAAAGTAGCAAAATTAACGTGTATTCACTGGCTTCGGTCGCGTGTTGTAAGAAAGCCAGTCCACTCAGACCAATGGCAAAACCAATCACTACTACGCCGCACAGTTTTAGCGACTCCAGCGCCATCGCAATACGCGACGGGAGTTTTTCTTGCTGATGGTGGTTGCGCCACGGCAGGCCTCGCTCCAGCCACATCAGGGCGGCAATATTACACAGTAAAATAACGGTAATACTGACGGCAGAATAATGCAGAATCGCCAACAGGTTACTGGCGAGGTTATCGAGAAACGCCAGACTGATACCCATAAAAAAGAGAATAAGGTAAACCATCCAGCTTAATAGCTGATTAATAACTTTTAACGCAGCTTGTTGGCGAAGCGGAATGAGGTAACCCACAATCAGGGGAACCAGAATGATTAACAGCCCAGAAAACATGAAAATCCAGCCCTTGCAAAGAAGAAGTCGAAATGCGCGATGACACACTACTGAAAGCGGAAGGACGAGTAAAGTTGCAATTAAAAGGAAATGTTATGCATCAGAGGGGGATTTTTAATCCTATCTGAGTGTTTAGCATTGTTGCGCTCCTTTCATGTGCAATGCCATATAAAGCCACTGGCGGAGGGAGCGCGCAGGGGGCAGCCAGTCGCCGCCGCCCCCTGCCCCCCCGGGCTCTGGCGAACAAAATCGCCGCTGCGCGGTACCTTCAGCTTATCCCCTTCGGCAACCGGGTCGGGCGCGAGGTAACGTCCTGTAAGACGCGCCCTCAGCCCACATCCATGTGGGCTGCCCCGGCCTTCGGGGAACGCTTGCTAATTAATCACGCTTTTCCAGCAGAGTCCGGTAAATCAGACCACCGATAATGCCGCCGACAATTGGCACCACCCAGAAGAACCACAGTTGTTCTAATGCCCAGCCGCCCTGGAAGATAGCAACCGCGGTGCTGCGCGCCGGGTTAACAGAAGTGTTAGTCACCGGAATACTGATTAAGTGAATCAGGGTTAAGGCCAGACCAATAGCGATCGGCGCAAAACCTGCCGGAGCGAATTTGTCGGTTGCACCGTGGATCACTAACAGGAAGCCCGCACTCAATACCAGTTCAACTACCAGCGCGGAAAGCATGGAATAACCGCCTGGTGAATGCTCGCCATAACCGTTAGAAGCAAAACCGCTGGCTGCCGCGTCAAAACCCGTTTTACCACTGGCAATTAAATACAGCAGCGCCGCTGCAACAATACCGCCGACAACCTGGGCAATTACGTAGCCAACGACTTCTTTTGCCGGAAAACGTCCGCCAGCCCATAAACCAATAGTGACCGCCGGGTTAAAATGACCACCAGAAATATGACCAACAGCGAAGGCCATCGTCAGAACGGTCAAACCAAATGCCAGCGCCACGCCGGCAAAACCAATGCCTAATTCCGGGAAGCCTGCGGCCAGTACAGCACTACCACAGCCACCAAAAACAAGCTAGAAAGTACCAAAACATTCAGCTGCTAATTTTCTGAACATATCCACCTCAATTAAAAATTGACCCTGTGAAAAATATGGTCGTTTTATAGGGTCGTCGTAAAAAATGACGACGGAAATAATGCGCGGCTATTTTAAAAACGAAGGCGAGTCATTCACCAGATAAATAAATCCAGTAAATTTGATTTAGGGCAACAGCGGGTTGCCCCATATAGTCATTTGTCTGATTGACAGTGTAGTGCAAGCAAAAGATTTAATCCTTTAGGCGTAATAAAAAATAATTTATCATGCTAATTATTTGATTTTGTTGTTTTTGCGGGCTTATCAGCAAGAGGGAGTATAACGCGATTATTCGCTCATTTTTCAGACAATTGCCATGCTTAAATGTGATGTCATCACGTATTAGCAAGGCCTTTCCCGTTATACTGCCAGCGTAAAGGATAAGTCACATATTTCTGGAGGGGATATGATTCTTGAGCGCGTTGAAATTGTGGGTTTTCGCGGTATCAACCGTTTGTCGTTGATGCTCGAACAAAACAACGTCCTGATTGGGGAGAACGCGTGGGGTAAATCCAGCTTGCTGGACGCCTTAACCCTGCTGCTATCGCCAGAATCAGATCTCTACCATTTTGAGCGCGACGATTTCTGGTTCCCGCCGGGAGATATCAACGGGCGAGAACATCATCTGCATATTATTTTGACCTTCCGCGAATCGCTGCCAGGCCGACATCGGGTTCGCCGTTATCGGCCGCTGGAAGCGTGCTGGACGCCATGCACCGATGGCTATCACCGTATTTTTTATCGCCTGGAAGGGGAGAGTGCGGAAGACGGCAGCGTGATGACACTGCGCAGTTTTCTCGATAAAGACGGACATCCGATTGATGTTGAGGATATTAACGATCAGGCACGCCATCTGGTGCGTTTAATGCCGGTGCTGCGCTTGCGTGATGCCCGTTTTATGCGCCGTATTCGTAACGGCACGGTGCCAAATGTCCCCAATGTGGAAGTCACCGCGCGCCAGCTCGATTTCCTCGCCCGTGAGTTGTCCTCACATCCGCAAAATCTCTCTGATGGACAGATTCGTCAGGGACTTTCCGCAATGGTGCAGTTGCTTGAGCATTATTTCTCTGAGCAGGGGGCTGGACAGGCGCGATATCGTTTAATGCGGCGGCGGGCCAGCAATGAGCAACGAAGCTGGCGCTATCTGGACATCATCAACCGGATGATTGACCGACCTGGAGGGCGCTCGTATCGGGTTATTTTGCTCGGCCTGTTTGCTACTTTATTGCAGGCAAAAGGCACATTGCGACTGGATAAAGACGCGCGTCCGTTATTGCTAATTGAAGATCCAGAAACCCGCCTGCATCCGATTATGCTTTCCGTTGCCTGGCATCTGTTGAATCTTTTGCCTTTACAGCGTATTGCTACCACCAACTCTGGCGAGCTGCTTTCGTTAACTCCAGTGGAACATGTTTGCCGCCTGGTGCGTGAATCTTCTCGTGTTGCCGCCTGGCGTCTGGGGCCAAGTGGCTTGAGCACCGAAGACAGCCGCCGCATCTCTTTTCACATTCGTTTTAATCGTCCGTCATCGCTGTTTGCTCGCTGCTGGTTGCTGGTGGAAGGGGAAACGGAAACCTGGGTTATCAATGAACTGGCGCGTCAGTGCGGACATCATTTTGATGCCGAAGGGATCAAGGTCATTGAGTTTGCCCAGTCCGGGCTAAAGCCACTGGTTAAATTTGCCCGCCGAATGGGGATTGAATGGCATGTACTGGTCGATGGCGATGAAGCAGGGAAGAAATATGCCGCTACGGTACGCAGCCTGTTGAATAACGATCGGGAAGCCGAACGAGAACATTTAACGGCGTTACCGGCGCTGGATATGGAACATTTTATGTATCGCCAGGGATTTTCCGATGTGTTCCACCGCGTGGCGCAAATCCCGGAAAATGTACCGATGAATCTACGCAAAATTATCTCGAAAGCGATCCATCGCTCTTCCAAACCCGATCTTGCCATTGAAGTGGCAATGGAGGCAGGACGTCGTGGTGTGGACTCCGTACCAACGCTGCTGAAAAAAATGTTCTCACGCGTGCTGTGGCTGGCGCGCGGTCGCGCGGATTAACCGCGAAACATCGTGGCCATTTGTGGCTGAATAGCGTCGAGCATCTCATAGCGCCGACGGTATTCAGCCCGTTTTTTACTGGCGATTTCGGCAATCTCTTTTCGTGCTATCTGTGCTGGAAGGCGGTAATGGCGTTCAGCATCACATACGCCGCCAACCGACTCCCAGAACGCGTTGTAATCAGCATGGATCTTGCCTTCTTTATCGCGATAACGCAGGCTGCGGTAAATATGCGTTTCATTGCTGACGGCAATAATCTGCTCTACCTGCAAACGTTGGGCAAACAGACAGGCCGCTTCCATCACGAGGCGTTTGGGAAATAGCCCGTGGCAGGCTTTCGTCGCATTCTGGATTTCCTGATGTGGAATTTCCCATTTTGCGCCTTGCAGTCCGCCAATAAACATCGTTCTTTTCCCCTGATATTCACACAGGGTAAACGTGATCTCTGCCAGAGGAATACCTCCGCTGTTGCGGAACAGGATTGTGCTGTCACCTTCTTTATCCATTGAGATCATCATGGTCAGCTCAAGCGTGAACTGCTCACCGTTTTTGCCTTCCAGTTTAGCCAGTTGCAGCCCGGGGGTATTCAAATATAAGCTGAATTCTTCCGCCGACATACACCCGCGGAGTAACGCATAATGGTAACGTAACGCCTCCAGCAATTGCTTACGGCTAAGATTCGCCGCAAGGTAAGGGCGATGCAGACGCACAGGCAGTCGCGGCTGGCGCGTTAACAACACATTGAGATTAGGCCAGTGGGAAAGTTCGTTCATCCACTCAACGCTTAAACGCGGCATAATCAACGAGCGCAGCAAAAATTTCTGGCGAAAACTACAGCGATGCCAGAATTTACCCGGCCGACACTGTCCACGTGCCAGACTAAGAAAAAGTGACAGGCTGCTGAGAGATTCAGATGGCGTAAAGGTCCGTTCAGTTAGCTGCGACATATTCATGAAATCAATGGTTATACATGACGTCGATTTTACCATTGCGTATCTTAACCAAACATCAATAGTGTGATTACTAACGTAAATTTTAGGGTTTTGTTGATATTTCGTTGAAGTTAATGACCCGGATTGGCATATGGAGTATTCAGAATATTTATGAAAAAGCGGAAAACCGTGAAGAAGCGTTACGTTATTGCGCTGGTGATAGTCATCGCCGGACTGATTACGTTATGGAGAATTCTTAACGCACCCGTGCCGACTTATCAGACACTGATTGTGCGCCCCGGTGATTTACAGCAAAGCGTGCTGGCGACCGGAAAGCTGGACGCGCTGCGTAAGGTTGACGTGGGCGCGCAGGTCAGCGGTCAGTTGAAAACGCTGTCGGTGGCGATTGGCGATAAAGTAAAAAAAGACCAGCTTTTAGGGA
>NZ_JBQZXC010000021.1:0-40512 GCF_053555815.1 Shigella sp. SIG6
TGTATTCTGTGATTGGTGTCACATTTTTGTTTCGAGTGAATAGAGGATGTTTTTCGTTAATTTTGGTTATTAATCAGTTTGTTATGTTCTTTTGTGGGTAAAAAATAGCATCTGACTTTCAATATTGGTGATCTATAAAACAATATTGAAAATTTCTTTTTGCTACGCCATGTTTTCAATATTGGTGAGGAACTTAACAATATTGAAAGTTGGATTTATCTGCGTGTGACATTTTCAATATTGGTGATTAAAGTTTTATTTCCAAATTAAAGGGCGTGATATCTGTAATTAACACCACCGATATGAACGACGTTTCCTTCATGATTTCTGGAGATGCAATGAAGATTATTACTTGCTATAAGTGCGTGCCTGATGAACAGGATATTGCGGTCAATAATGCTGATGGTTCATTAGACTTCAGCAAAGCCGATGCCAAAATAAGCCAATACGATCTCAACGCTATTGAAGCGGCTTGCCAGCTAAAGCAACAGGCAGCAGAGGCGCAGGTGACAGCCTTAAGTGTGGGCGGTAAAGCCCTGACCAACGCCAAAGGGCGTAAAGATGTGCTATCGCGCGGCCCGGATGAACTGATTGTGGTGATTGATGACCAGTTCGAGCAGGCACTGCCGCAACAAACGGCGAGCGCACTGGCTGCAGCCGCCCAGAAAGCAGGCTTTGATCTGATCCTCTGTGGCGATGGTTCTTCCGACCTTTATGCCCAGCAGGTTGGTCTGCTGGTGGGCGAAATCCTCAATATTCCGGCAGTTAACGGTGTCAGCAAAATTATCTCCCTGACGGCAGATACCCTCACCGTTGAGCGCGAACTGGAAGATGAAACCGAAACCTTAAGCATTCCGCTGCCTGCGGTTGTTGCTGTTTCCACTGATATCAACTCCCCACAAATTCCTTCGATGAAAGCCATTCTCGGCGCGGCGAAAAAGCCAGTCCAGGTATGGTCGGCGGCGGATATTGGTTTTAACGCCGTGGACGCTTGGTCTGAACAACAGGTTGCCGCGCCGAAACAGCGCGAGCGTCAGCGCATCGTGATTGAAGGCGACGGCGAAGAACAGATCGCCGCATTTGCTGAAAATCTTCGCAAAGTCATTTAATTACAGGGGATGCTATGAACACGTTTTCTCAAGTCTGGGTATTCAGCGATACCCCCTCTCGTCTGCCGGAACTGATGAACGGTGCGCAGGCTTTAGCTAATCAAATCAATGCCTTTGTCCTCAATGATGCCGACGGCGCACAGGCAATCCAGCTCGGCGCTAATCATGTCTGGAAATTAAACGGCAAACCGGACGATCGGATGATCGAAGATTACGCCGGTGTCATGGCTGACACTATTCGCCAGCACGGCGCTGACGGTCTGGTGCTGTTGCCAAACACCCGTCGCGGCAAATTACTGGCGGCAAAACTGGGTTATCGCCTTAAAGCGGCGGTGTCTAACGATGCCAGCACCGTCAGCGTACAGGACGGTAAAGCAACAGTGAAACACATGGTTTACGGCGGTCTGGCGATTGGCGAAGAACGCATTGCCACGCCGTATGCGGTACTGACCATCAGCAGCGGCACGTTCGATGCGGCTCAGCCAGACGCGTCACGCACCGGCGAAACGCACACCGTGGAGTGGCAGGCTCCGGCTGTGGCGATTACCCGCACGGCAACCCAGGCGCGCCAGAGCAACAGCGTCGATCTCGACAAAGCCCGTCTGGTGGTCAGCGTCGGTCGCGGCATTGGCAGCAAAGAGAACATTGCGCTGGCAGAACAGCTTTGCAAGGCGATAGGTGCGGAGTTGGCCTGTTCTCGTCCGGTGGCAGAAAACGAAAAATGGATGGAGCACGAACGCTATGTCGGTATCTCCAACCTGATGCTGAAACCTGAACTGTACCTGGCGGTGGGGATCTCCGGGCAGATCCAGCACATGGTTGGCGCTAACGCGTCGCAAACCATTTTCGCCATCAATAAAGATAAAAATGCGCCGATCTTCCAGTACGCGGATTACGGCATTGTTGGCGATGCCGTGAAGATCCTTCCGGCACTGACCGCAGCTTTAGCGCGTTGATCCACTCTGGCAGGGCTGCATTACGGCTCTGCCGCTGACAGGGAGCTCTTATGTCCGAAGATATCTTTGACGCCATCATCGTCGGTGCAGGGCTTGCCGGTTCGGTTGCCGCACTGGTGCTCGCCCGCGAAGGGGCGCAAGTGTTAGTTATCGAGCGTGGCAATTCCGCAGGTGCCAAGAACGTTACTGGCGGGCGTCTCTATGCCCACAGTCTGGAACACATTATTCCAGGGTTCGCCGATTCCGCCCCCGTAGAACGCCTGATCACCCATGAAAAACTCGCGTTTATGACGGAAAAGTCAGCGATGACTATGGACTACTGCAACGGTGACGAAACCTCGCCATCCCAGCGTTCTTACTCCGTTTTGCGCAGTAAATTTGATGCCTGGTTGATGGAGCAGGCCGAAGAAGCGGGCGCGCAGTTAATTACCGGGATCCGCGTCGATAACCTCGTACAGCGCGATGGCAAAGTCGTCGGTGTAGAAGCCGATGGCGATGTGATTGAAGCGAAAACGGTGCTCCTTGCTGATGGGGTGAACTCCATCCTTGCCGAAAAGTTGGGGATGGCAAAACGCGTTAAACCGACGGATGTGGCGGTTGGCGTGAAGGAACTGATCGAGTTACCGAAGTCGGTAATCGAAGACCGTTTTCAGTTGCAGGGTAATCAGGGCGCGGCTTGTCTGTTTGCGGGATCACCCACCGATGGCCTGATGGGCGGCGGCTTCCTTTATACCAATGAAAATACCCTGTCGCTGGGGCTGGTTTGTGGTCTGCATCATCTGCATGACGCGAAAAAATCGGTGCCGCAAATGCTGGAAGATTTCAAACAGCATCCGGCCGTTGCACCGCTGATCGCGGGCGGCAAGCTGGTGGAATATTCCGCTCACGTAGTGCCGGAAGCAGGCATCAACATGCTGCCGGAGCTGGTCGGTGACGGCGTATTGATTGCCGGTGATGCCGCCGGAATGTGTATGAACCTCGGTTTTACCATTCGCGGTATGGATCTGGCGATTGCCGCCGGGGAAGCTGCAGCAAAAACCGTGCTTTCAGCGATGAAAAGCGACGATTTCAGTAAGCAAAAACTCGCGGAATATCGTCAGCATCTGGAGAGTGGCCCGCTGCGCGATATGCGCATGTACCAGAAACTACCGGCGTTCCTTGATAACCCACGCATGTTTAGCGGCTACTCGGAACTGGCGGTGGGCGTGGCGCGTGACCTGTTCACCATTGACGGCAGTGCGCCGGAACTGATGCGCAAGAAAATCCTCCGCCACGGCAAGAAAGTGGGCTTCATCAATCTGATCAAGGATGGCATGAAAGGAGTGACCGTTTTATGACTTCTCCCGTCAATGTGGACGTCAAACTGGGCGTCAATAAATTCAATGTCGATGAAGAGCATCCGCACATTGTTGTGAAGGCCGATGCTGATAAACAGGTGCTGGAGCTGCTGGTGAAAGCGTGCCCCGCAGGTCTGTACAAGAAGCAGGATGACGGCAGTGTGCGCTTCGATTACGCCGGATGTCTGGAGTGCGGCACCTGTCGCATTCTGGGGCTGGGGTCGGCGCTGGAACAGTGGGAATACCCGCGCGGCACCTTTGGTGTGGAGTTCCGTTACGGCTGATGTTGGTTTGATACGTAACGCCGTACTGACTCTCATTGCAAAAAAACAGGAATAACCCATGCAACCGTCCAGAAACTTTGACGATCTCAAATTCTCCTCTATTCACCGCCGCATTTTGCTGTGGGGAAGCGGTGGTCCGTTTCTGGATGGTTATGTACTGGTAATGATTGGCGTGGCGCTGGAGCAACTGACTCCGGCGCTGAAACTGGACGCTGACTGGATTAGCTTGCTGGGCGCGGGAACGCTCGCCGGGCTGTTCGTTGGCACATCGCTGTTTGGCTATATCTCCGATAAAGTCGGACGGCGCAAAATGTTCCTCATTGATATCATCGCCATCGGCGTGATATCGGTGGCGACGATGTGTGTTTCATCCCCCGTCGAACTGTTGGTGATGCGGGTACTCATCGGCATTGTCATCGGTGCAGATTATCCCATCGCCACTTCGATGATCACCGAGTTCTCCAGTACCCGTCAGCGGGCGTTTTCCATCAGCTTTATTGCCGCGATGTGGTATGTCGGCGCGACCTGCGCCGATCTGGTCGGCTACTGGCTTTATGATGTGGAAGGTGGTTGGCGCTGGATGCTGGGTAGCGCGGCGATCCCTTGTTTGTTGATTTTGATTGGTCGATTCGAACTGCCAGAATCTCCCCGCTGGTTATTACGCAAAGGGCGAGTAAAAGAGTGCGAAGAGATGATGATAAAACTGTTTGGCGAACCGGTGGCTTTCGATGAAGAGCAGCCGCAGCAAACCCGTTTTCGCGATCTGTTTAATCGCCGCCATTTTCCTTTTGTTCTGTTTGTTGCCGCCATCTGGACCTGCCAGGTGATCCCAATGTTCGCCATTTACACCTTTGGCCCGCAAATCGTTGGTTCGTTGGGATTGGGGGTTGGCAAAAACGCGGCACTAGGGAATGTGGTGATTAGCCTGTTCTTTATGCTCGGCTGTATTCCGCCGATGCTGTGGCTAAACACTGCCGGACGGCGTCCATTGTTGATTGGCAGCTTTGCCATGATGACGCTGGCGCTGGCGGTTTTGGGGCTAATCCCGGATATGGGGATCTGGCTGGTAGTGATGGCCTTTGCGGTGTATGCCTTTTTCTCTGGCGGGCCGGGTAATTTGCAGTGGCTCTATCCTAATGAACTCTTCCCGACGGATATCCGCGCCTCTGCCGTGGGCGTGATTATGTCCTTAAGTCGTATTGGCACCATTGTTTCGACCTAGGCACTGCCGATATTTATCAATAATTACGGTATCAGTAACACGATGCTAATGGGGGCGGGTATCTCGCTGTTTGGCTTGTTGATTTCCGTAGCGTTTGCCCCGGAGACTCGAGGAATGTCACTGGCGCAGACCAGCAATATGACGATCCGCGGGCAGAGAATGGGATTATTTGTTCAGATTTCTCTCTTTTCTGAATCAATATTATTGACTATAAGCCGCGTGAATATATGACTACACTTTGTGGGAAAACAAAGGCGTAAACACGCGGGCTAATAACTATGATCCTCATCATTTATGCGCATCCGTATCCGCATCATTCCCATGCGAATAAACGGATGCTTGAACAGGCAAGGACGCTGGAAGGCGTCGAAATTCGCTCTCTTTATCAACTCTATCCTGACTTCAATATCGATATTGCCGCCGAGCAGGAGGCGCTCTCTCGCGCCGATCTGATCGTCTGGCAGCGCCCGATGCAGTGGTACAGCATTCCTCCGCTTCTTAAACTTTGGATCGATAAAGTTTTGTCGCACGGCTGGGCTTACGGTCACGGCGGCACGGCGCTGCATGGCAAACATTTGCTGTGGGCGGTGACGACCGGCGGCGGGGAAAGCCATTTTGAAATTGGTGCGCATCCGGGCTTTGATGTGCTGTCGCAGCCGCTACAGGCGACGGCAATCTACTGCGGGCTGAACTGGCTGCCACCGTTTGCCATGCACTGCACCTTTATTTGTGACGACGAAACCCTCGAAGGGCAGGCGCGCCACTATAAGCAACGTCTGCTGGAATGGCAGGAGGCCCATCATGGATAGTCATACGCTGGTTCAGGCGCTGATCTACCTCGGATCGGCGGCGCTGATTGTACCCATTGCGGTACGTCTTGGTCTGGGATCGGTACTTGGCTACCTGATCGCCGGCTGCATTATTGGCCCGTGGGGGCTGCGACTGGTGACCGATGCCGAATCTATTCTGCACTTTGCCGAGATTGGGGTGGTGCTGATGCTGTTTATTATCGGCCTCGAACTCGATCCACAAAGGCTGTGGAAGCTGCGTGCGGCAGTGTTCGGCGGTGGCGCATTGCAGATGGTGATTTGCGGTGGCCTGCTGGGGCTGTTCTGTATGTTACTTGGGCTGCGCTGGCAGGTCGCGGAATTGATCGGTATGACGCTGGCGCTCTCATCAACGGCGATTGCCATGCAGGCGATGAATGAACGCAATCTGATGGTGACGCAAATGGGCCGCAGTGCCTTTGCGGTGCTGCTGTTCCAGGATATCGCGGCAATCCCGCTGGTGGCGATGATCCCGCTACTGGCGGCGAGCAGTGCCTCGACGACGATGGGCGCATTTGCTCTCTCGGCGTTAAAAGTGGCGGGTGCGCTGGTACTGGTGGTATTGCTGGGGCGCTATGTTACGCGTCCGGCGCTGCGTTTTGTTGCCCGCTCTGGCTTGCGGGAAGTGTTTAGTGCCGTGGCGTTATTCCTTGTGTTTGGCTTTGGTTTGCTGCTGGAAGAGGTCGGCTTGTCGATGGCGATGGGCGCGTTTCTGGCGGGCGTACTGCTGGCAAGCTCGGAATACCGTCATGCGTTGGAAAGCGATATCGAACCGTTTAAAGGTTTGCTGTTGGGGCTGTTTTTCATCGGTGTTGGCATGTCGATAGACTTTGGCACGCTGATTGAAAACCCATTGCGCATTGTCATTTTGCTGCTCGGTTTCCTCATCATCAAAATCGCCATGCTGTGGCTGATTGCCCGACCGTTGCAGGTGCCAAATAAACAGCGTCGCTGGTTTGCGGTGTTGTTAGGGCAGGGCAGTGAGTTTGCCTTTGTGGTATTTGGTGCGGCGCAGATGGCGAATGTGCTGGAGCCGGAGTGGGCGAAATCGCTGACCCTGGCGGTGGCGCTGTCGATGGCAGCAACGCCGATTCTGCTGGTGATCCTCAATCGCCTTGAGCAATCTTCTACGGAGGAGGCGCGTGAAGCCGATGAGATCGATGAAGAACAGCCGCGCGTGATTATCGCCGGATTCGGTCGTTTTGGACAGATTACCGGACGTTTACTGCTCTCCAGCGGGGTGAAAATGGTGGTGCTCGATCACGATCCGGACCATATCGAAACGCTGCGTAAATTTGGTATGAAAGTGTTTTATGGCGATGCCACGCGGATGGATTTACTGGAATCTGCCGGAGCGGCGAAAGCGGAAGTGCTGATTAACGCTATTGACGATCCGCAAACCAACCTGCAACTGACGGAGATGGTGAAAGAACATTTCCCGCATTTGCAGATTATTGCCCGCGCCCGCGATGTCGATCACTACATTCGTTTGCGTCAGGCAGGCGTTGAAAAGCCGGAGCGTGAAACCTTTGAAGGTGCGCTGAAAACCGGGCGTCTGGCGCTGGAAAGTTTAGGTCTGGGGCCGTATGAAGCGCGAGAACGTGCCGATGTGTTCCGCCGCTTTAATATTCAGATGGTGGAAGAGATGGCAATGGTTGAGAATGACACCAAAGCCCGCGCGGCGGTCTATAAACGCACCAGCGCGATGTTAAGTGAGATCATCACCGAGGACCGCGAACATCTGTCATTAATTCAACGACATGGCTGGCAGGGAACAGAAGAAGGTAAACATACCGGCAACATGGCGGATGAACCGGAAACGAAACCCTCATCTTAATAAAGAGTGACGTAAATCACACTTTACAGCTAACTGTTTGTTTTTGTTTCATTGTAATGCGGCGAGTCCAGGGGGAGAGCGTGGACTCGTCAGCAGAATATAAAATTTTCCTCAACATCATCCTCGCACCAGTCGACGACGGTTTACGCTTTACGTATAGTGGCGACAATTTTTTTATCGGGAAATCTCAATGATCAGTCTGATTGCGGCGTTAGCGGTAGATCGCGTTATCGGCATGGAAAACGCCATGCCGTGGAACCTGCCTGCCGATCTCGCCTGGTTTAAACGCAACACCTTAAATAAACCCGTGATTATGGGCCGCCATACTTGGGAATCAATCGGTCGTCCGTTGCCAGGACGCAAAAATATTATCCTCAGCAGTCAACCGGGTACGGACGATCGCGTAACGTGGGTGAAATCGGTGGATGAAGCCATTGCGGCGTGTGGTTACGTACCAGAAATCATGGTGATTGGCGGCGGTCGCGTTTATGAGCAGTTCCTGCCAAAAGCGCAAAAACTGTATCTGACGCATATCGACGCAGAAGTGGAAGGCGACACCCATTTCCCGGATTACGAGCCGGATGACTGGGAATCGGTATTCAGCGAATTCCACGACGCCGATGCGCAGAACTCTCACAGCTATTGCTTTGAGATTCTGGAGCGGCGGTAAGTTTGTATAGAATTTACGGCTAGTGCCGGATGCGACGCCGGTCGCGTCTTATCCGGCCTTCCTGTATCAGGCTGTGTTTAAGACGCCGCCGCTTCGCCCAAATCCTTATGCCGGTTCGACGGCTGGACAAAATACTGTTTATCTTCCCAGCGCAGGCAGGTTAATGACCCACCCCAGCAGCAGCCGGTATCCAGCGCGTAAATACCTTCCGGCGTACCTTTGCCTTCCAGCGATGCCCAGTGACCAAAGGCGATGCTGTATTCTTCAGCGACAGGGCCAGGAATCGCAAACCACGGTTTCAGTGGGGCAGGGGCTTCTTCCGGCGATTCTTTGCTGTACATATCCAGTTGACCGTTCGGGAAGCAAAAACGCATACGGGTAAAGGCGTTGGTGATAAAACGCAGTCTTCCCAGCCCCCGCAATTCCGGTGACCAGTTATTTGGCATATCGCCGTACATAGCGTCAAGAAAGAAGGGATAGGAGTCACTCGACAGCACCGCTTCTACATCGCGCGCGCACTCTTTGGCGGTCTGCAGATCCCACTGCGGCGTAATCCCTGCGTGGGCCATCACCAGCTTTTTCTCTTCGTCGATTTGCAGCAGAGGCTGGCGACGCAGCCAGTTAAGCAGCTCGTCGGCATCCGGCGCTTCCAGCAGCGGTGTCAGGCGATCTTTCGGTTTATTGCGGCTGATCCCGGCAAATACCGCCAGCAGATGCAGATCGTGATTGCCCAGCACCAGACGTACGCTGTCGCCTAAGGATTTCACATAGCGCAGAACATCCAGCGAACCCGGGCCGCGCGCGACCAGATCGCCCGTCAGCCAGAGGGTATCTTTCCCGGGGGTAAATTCTACTTTATGCAGCAATGCGATCAGTTCATCGTAACAACCATGAACGTCGCCAATAAGGTATGTCGCCATATTCTTTTAATGAATGAGTGTGGGAACGGCGAGTCGGAATACGGGAATATCGATGCTGAAAGGGACGCCATTTTCATCGATCATTTCGTAGTGACCCTGCATGGTGCCCAGCGGGGTTTCAATGATTGCACCGCTGGTGTACTGGTACTCTTCGCCAGGCGCGATAAGTGGCTGGACGCCAACCACTCCTTCGCCCTGGACTTCGGTTTCACGGCCATTGCCATTGGTGATCAGCCAGTAACGCCCCAACAACTGCACTGGCGCTCGCCCCAGATTGCGTATGGTTACGGTATAAGCAAAAACGTAACGTTCATTATCAGGTGAAGATTGTGCCTCAATGTAGACGCTTTGAACCTGAATACACACTCGGGGCGAATTGATCATCGTTAACTCTCCTGCAAAGGCGTGTTCTCCGCCAGATAGTTCGCCATCTGGCAATATTGCGCGACAGAGATATTTTCCGCTCGCATCGCCGGGTCGATCCCCATTCCGGTTAACACCTCGACGCTAAACAGGTTGCCGAGGCTGTTACGAATGGTTTTACGACGCTGGTTAAAGGCTTCGGTGGTGATGCGGCTCAACACGCGAACATCTTTAACCGGGTGAGGCATCGTTGCATGAGGGACCAGGCGCACGACGGCGGAATCCACTTTGGGTGGTGGTGTAAAGGCTGACGGCGGAACTTCCAGTACCGGGATCACGTTGCAATAGTATTGCGCCATGACGCTTAATCGACCATACGCTTTGCTGTTCGGTCCTGCAACCAGACGATTCACCACCTCTTTTTGCAACATAAAGTGCATGTCGGCAATGGCATCAGTATAGCTAAACAGATGGAACATCAACGGCGTGGAGATGTTATAAGGCAGGTTGCCGAAAACACGCAGCGGCTGACCCATTTTCTCGGCCAGTTCGCCAAAGTTAAAGGTCATCGCATCCTGCTGATAAATCGTCAGTTTCGGGCCTAAGAATGGATGCGTTTGCAGACGTGCCGCCAGATCGCGGTCAAGTTCGATGACCGTCAGCTGGTCCAGACGTTCGCCGACCGGCTCGGTCAATGCCGCCAGACCGGGGCCGATTTCGACCATTGCTTGGCCCTTTTGCGGGTTAATGGCAGAAACAATGCTGTCGATCACGAACTGATCGTTGAGAAAGTTTTGCCCGAAGCGTTTACGGGCTAAGTGGCCCTGGTGGACTCGATTATTCATTGGGTGTTAACAATCATTTTGATGGCGAGATTAAGCGCCGTAATAAAACTGCCGACATCGGCTTCGCCACGTCCCGCCAGTTCAAGCGCGGTGCCGTGGTCCACTGATGTGCGAATAAAGGGCAGGCCCAGCGTAATGTTCACACCGCGCCCGAAGCCCTGGTATTTTAGCACGGGAAGACCCTGATCGTGGTACATCGCCAGCACGGCGTCGGCGTTATCGAGATATTTCGGCTGAAACAGGGTATCGGCAGGCAGCGGCCCGTTGAGTTTCATCCCCTGCGCCCGCAGCTCGTCGAGCACCGGAATAATGGTGTCTATCTCTTCCGTACCCATATGACCGCCTTCGCCCGCGTGCGGATTCAGCCCGCAGACCAGAATGCGCGGTTCGGCAATACCAAATTTTGTACGCAAATCGTGATGCAAAATAGCAATCACTTCGTGCAAAAGTGCAGGGGTGATAGCATCTGCGATATCGCGCAGCGGTAAATGCGTCGTTGCCAGCGCCACGCGAAGTTCTTCGGTCGCCAGCATCATCACCACTTTTTTCGCCTGCGAACGCTCTTCGAAAAACTCGGTATGACCGGTAAACGGAATGCTTGCGTCGTTAATGACGCCTTTATGCACGGGGCCTGTGATCAGCGCAGCAAATTCACCGTTCAGACAGCCATCACACGCTCGCGCCAGCGTCTCCACCACGTAATGCCCATTTTCAATCGCTAACTGCCCCGCAGTGACAGATTCACGTAGCGCGACAGGAAGTAGCGTTAATGTGCCCGTAGTTTGCGGTTGTGCAGGGGAGTTGGGGGAATAAGGGCGGAGGGTGAGCGGCAAACCGAGCATCGCTGCCCGGTCGGTAAGGAGAGTGGCATCGGCACAAACAACCAGTTCGACCGGCCACTCACGCTGTGCAAGCTGGACAACTAAGTCCGGGCCAATCCCGGCGGGCTCGCCGGGAGTGATCACAACACGTTGGGTTTTAACCATTAGTTGCTCAGGATTTTAACGTAGGCGCTGGCACGTTGTTCCTGCATCCAGCTTGCTGCTTCTTCCGAGAACTTACGGTTCATCAGCATGCGGTATGCACGATCTTTCTGCGCAGCGTCGGTTTTATCGACATTACGGGTATCCAGCAGTTCGATTAAATGCCAGCCGAATGAAGAGTGAACCGGTGCACTCATTTGACCTTTGTTCAGGCGGGTCAGGGCGTCACGGAAGGCTGGATCGAAAATATCTGGTGTAGCCCAGCCGAGATCACCGCCCTGGTTAGCAGAACCTGGATCCTGCGAGAACTCTTTCGCTGCGGCAGCAAAAGTCGTTTTACCACTCTTGATATCAGCAGCAATTTGCTCCAGTTTCACGCGGGCCTGTTCGTCAGTCATGATCGGCGACGGTTTCAGCAGAATATGGCGAGCATGAACTTCGGTCACCGAGATATTTTTGCTTTCGCCGCGCAGGTCGTTAACTTTCAGAATATGGAAGCCAACGCCGGAACGAATCGGGCCAACAATGTCGCCTTTCTTCGCGGTGCTTAATGCCTGGGCGAAGATCCCCGGCAACTCCTGAATACGGCCCCACCCCATCTGGCCGCCGTTCAGCGCCTGCTGGTCGGCAGAATGAGCAATCGCCAGCTTACCGAAATCAGCGCCGTTACGCGCCTGATCGACAATGGCGCGCGCCTGGCTTTCCGCTTCGTTCACCTGATCAGAGGTCGGGTTTTCCGGCAGCGGGATCAGGATGTGGCTCAGGTTCAGCTCAGTGCTGGCGTCGTTTTGGTTACCCACCTGCTGCGCCAGGGATTCGACTTCCTGCGGCAGGATGGTGATGCGACGACGCACCTCGTTGTTACGCACTTCAGAGATAATCATCTCTTTGCGGATCTGGTTACGATAAGTGTTGTAGTTCAGACCATCGTAAGCCAGACGGCTGCGCATCTGATCCAGCGTCATGTTGTTCTGTTTCGCGATGTTAGCAATCGCCTGATCCAGCTGCTCATCGGAGATTTTCACTCCCATTTTCTGCCCCATCTGCAGGATGATTTGATCCATGATCAAACGTTCCATGATTTGGTGGCGCAGCGTCGCGTCATCAGGAAGCTGCTGCCTTGCCTGCGCAGCGTTCAGTTTTACCGACTGCATTAATCCATCAACGTCGCTTTCCAGCACGACGCCGTTATTGACGACGGCTGCGACTTTATCGACTACCTGGGGGGCAGCGAAACTGGTATTCGCGATCATGGCGATACCGAGAAGCAGCGTTTTCCAGTTCTTCATACTTTTTCCATTTCAATTAACCGCACTGCGGATTACGTGGTAAATCAACAAATCACAAAGTGTTTTGATACGGCAGAATGTTCGAACGCAGCATCTCTTGCGTACCCAGACCGTAGTTGGAGCTCAGGCCGCGAAGTTCGATGTTAAAGCCGATTGCGTTGTCATATACCGCATGTTGTTTATCGTTATCCCAACCGTTCAGCTTCCGCTCGTAACCGACGCGAATTGCATAGCAGCAGGAGCTGTATTGCACACCTAACATAGAGTCGGCTTGCTTGTTCGCATTGGTGTCGTAGTAGTAGGCCCCAACAATGGACCAACGATCGGCAATTGGCCTGCTGGCGACAGCACCTACCTGCGAAATACCATTCTTATATTGCTCAGCAGTGGAATAGTACTTAGGCAGTGTAGCCTGAATATATTCCGGGCTGGCGTAATGGTAATTCAGCTGTACCAGACGGTCTTCATCCCGACGGTATTCAATGCTGGAGTTACTGGTCGCTACGTTATCCAGACGTGTATCGTACTGAATCCCGCCACGCAATCCCCAACGCTCGGAGATACGCCAGTAGGTGTCGCCTGCCCACACCAGTGAGCCCGTTTTGTCGTCATTCTCCCATGTTATGTTGTCATCGCCAGTGCGAGACTCCGTGAAATAGTAGATTTGACCAACGGAAATATTAAAACGTTCAACGGCAGCATCATCATATATGCGAGATGTGACACCGGTCGTCACCTGGTTAGCGGAGGCAATACGGTCAAGACCGCCGTAAGTCCGGTCCCGGAACAGGCCAGAGTAGTCAGATTGCAGCAGAGACGAGTCGTAGTTATAGATGTCGCTCTGATCGCGATACGGCACGTACAAATACTGCGCGCGCGGTTCCAGCGTTTGGGTATAACCCGGAGCCAGCATTTCCATATCGCGTTCAAAGACCATTTTGCCGTCAACTTTGAATTGCGGCATTACGCGGTTAACGGATTCGTCCAGCTTGGTCGTGTTTCTGGAGTTATACCAGTCAAGATTGGTTTGCTGATAATGGGTTGCCAGAAACTTCGCTTCGGTATTGATGCTGCCCCAGTTATTAGAGAGCGGCAAATTGATGGTCGGTTCCAGGTGAACACGGGTTGCTTCAGGCATGTCGTCTCTGGTGTTAACAAAGTGCACTGCCTGGCCGTAAATACGCGTATCAAACGGACCAACATCATTCTGGTAGTAATTAACGTCTAACTGCGGCTCTGCCGAGTAGCTACTGGTGTTCTGTTCGCTGAAAACCTGGAACTGCTTGGTTGAAACGGTGGCATTGAAGTTTTGCACCGCATAGCCAACGCTGAATTTTTGCGTTGCGTAGCCGTCAGTACTGGAACCGTACTTGTTATCGAAATCATTGAAGTAGCTAGGATCGCTGACCTTGGTGTAGTCGACGTTGAAACGCCACACCTGATCCATGACCCCGGAGTGGTTCCAGTAGAATAACCAACGACGTGAACTGTCATCGTTCGGGTGTTCATCTTCATAGACTTTATCTGAAGGCAGATAGTCCAGTTCCATCAAGCCAGCGCCCGCCTGGGAGAGGTAGCGGAATTCGTTCTCCCACATGATGTTGCCACGACGATGCATATAATGCGGCGTGATGGTGGCATCCATATTTGGCGCGATGTTCCAGTAATATGGCAGGTAGAACTCAAAGTAGTTGGTGGTGGTGTACTTGGCGTTCGGGATCAAGAAACCAGAGCGACGTTTGTCACCCACCGGCAACTGCAAATAGGGGCTATAAAAGATCGGTACCGGACCCACCTTAAAGCGGGCGTTCCAGATCTCCGCAACTTGTTCTTCGCGGTCATGAATAATTTCGCTACCTACCACGCTCCAGGTGTCAGAACCCGGCAGACAGGAGGTAAAGCTACCGTTATCCAGAATGGTATAGCGGTTTTCGCCACGTTGTTTCATCAGGTCCGCTTTACCGCGACCCTGGCGACCCACCATCTGGTAATCACCTTCCCAGACGTTGGTATCTTTGGTGTTCAGATTCGCCCAGCCTTTCGGCCCTTTGAGGATCACCTGGTTATCGTCGTAATGGACATTACCGAGCGCATCAACGGTACGTACCGGCTCCGGTTGTCCTAGTGCCTCTTTTTGATGGAGCTGCACTTCGTCGGCCTGCAGACGGCTGTTACCCTGCATGATATCCACGCTGCCAGTAAACACGGCGTCATCCGGGTAGTCCCCTTTCGCGTGGTCAGCATTGATAGTCACGGGTAAGTCATTGGTATCGCCCTGTACCAGAGGACGGTCATAGCTTGGCACGCCCAACATGCACTGTGAGGCGAGGTCGGCTGCCAGTCCCTGTTGACTATAAAGGGCGGTGGCAATCATGGTGGCCAGGAGAGTGGGGATACGTTTTTTCATACGTTGATTTTATTGTTCCATCATCGGTAACGTTGCGCGTGACAAACGGTCAGAGACTAACGTACTCGTCATCTCTACGCTAGTGTTAATCCTGTCCGAATAGCGTCAGTGGTGTTAGGCACGGCATTGAATGACAGGTATGATAATGCAAATTATAGGCGATGTCCCACAATTGACCGCAGCCGGAAAACGGTAAAAGCACCTTTATATTGTGGGAGATAGCCCTGATATCCGTGTGTCGATTTGGGGAATATATGCAGTATTGGGGAAAAATCATTGGCGTGGCCGTGGCCTTACTGATGGGCGGCGGCTTTTGGGGCGTAGTGTTAGGCCTGTTAATTGGCCATATGTTTGATAAAGCCCGTAGCCGTAAAATGGCGTGGTTCGCCAACCAGCGTGAGCGTCAGGCGCTGTTTTTTGCCACCACTTTTGAAGTGATGGGGCATTTAACCAAATCCAAAGGTCGCGTCACGGAGGCTGATATTCATATCGCCAGCCAGTTGATGGACCGAATGAACCTTCATGGCGCTTCCCGTACTGCGGCGCAAAACGCGTTCCGGGTGGGAAAATCAGATAATTACCCGCTGCGCGAAAAGATGCGCCAGTTTCGCAGTGTCTGCTTTGGTCGTTTTGACTTAATTCGTATGTTTCTGGAGATCCAGATTCAGGCGGCGTTTGCTGATGGTTCACTGCACCCGAATGAACGGGCGGTGCTGTATGTCATTGCTGAAGAATTAGGGATCTCCCGCGCCCAGTTTGACCAGTTTTTGCGCATGATGCAGGGCGGTGCACAGTTTGGCGGCGGTTATCAGCAGCAATCTGGCGGTGGTAACTGGCAGCAAGCGCAGCGTGGCCCGACGCTGGAAGATGCCTGTAATGTGCTGGGCGTGAAGCCGACGGATGATGCGACCACCATCAAACGTGCCTACCGTAAGCTGATGAGTGAACACCATCCCGATAAGCTGGTGGCGAAAGGTTTGCCGCCTGAGATGATGGAGATGGCGAAGCAGAAAGCGCAGGAAATTCAGCAGGCATATGAGCTGATAAAGCAGCAGAAAGGGTTTAAATAAGTTTTAAACTGTAGGCCTGATAAGACGCGGCCCGCGTCGCATCAGGCAATCGGCGCACAATTGCCGGATGCGGCGTGAACGCCTTATCCGCCTACCGAACTGCGCCAGCGTGACGATTAAAAATCCGCTGGCGCTTTAAACGTCATACTATTGCCATACGCCGGATGGGTAATCGTCAACATCTCTGCATGTAGCAACAAACGCGGTGCCATCGCTCTCGCTTCTGGTGATGCATAAAAACGATCGCCGAGAATCGGATGCCCCAGCGCCAGCATATGCACACGCAATTGATGCGAACGCCCGGTAATCGGTTTTAACACCACTCTTGCCGTGTTATCCGCCGCATACTCCACCACTTCATATTCCGTCTGCGCAGGTTTACCCGTTTCGTAACAGACTTTCTGTTTCGGGCGGTTTGGCCAGTCGCAAATCAGCGGCAGATCCACCAGACCTTCTGCGGGGGATGGATGCCCCCAGACGCGGGCCACATACTGCTTTTTCGGCTCGCGCTCGCGGAACTGGCGTTTTAACTCCCGCTCCGCGGCTTTGGTCAGCGCCACTACAATCACGCCGCTGGTAGCCATATCCAGACGATGCACCGATTCTGCCTGCGGATAATCACGCTGAATGCGCGTCATCACGCTGTCTTTGTGCTCTTCCAGACGACCCGGCACTGACAACAAACCGCTCGGCTTGTTGACCACCATAATATGGTCATCCTGATACAGGATAACCAACCAGGGTTCCTGCGGTGGATTGTAGTTTTCCATCCCCATTTTCGGCTCCGTTACTGATGCGTTACAACGATCAAACGCAGGGCATCCAGACGCCAACCTGCCTGATCCAGGCTTTCCATTACCTGCTGACGGTTGCTCTCAATGGCGGTCAGTTCGTCGTCACGAATGTTCGGGTTCACTGCACGCAGAGCTTCCAGACGAGACAGCTCGGCAGACAGTTTTTCGTCGGCTTCGTTACGCGCTGCATCAATCAATGCACGGGCAGATTTCTCGATCTGCGCTTCACCCAGTTGAAGGATAGCGTGAACATCCTGCTGCACGGCGTTAACCAGTTTGCTGCCGGTGTGACGGTTAACCGCGTTAAGCTGGCGGTTAAAGGTTTCAAACTCTACCTGCGCCGCCAGGTTGTTGCCGTTTTTATCCAGCAGCATACGTACCGGCGTCGGTGGCAGGAAGCGGTTGAGCTGCAACTGCTTCGGAGCCTGGGCTTCAACCACATAAATCAGTTCCACCAACAGCGTACCTACCGGCAACGCTTTGTTTTTTAACAGTGAAATCGTGCTGCTACCGGTATCGCCAGAAAGGATCAGATCCAGACCGTTGCGGATCAGCGGATGCTCCCAGGTAATAAACTGTGCATCTTCACGCGCCAGCGCCACTTCACGATCAAAGGTGATGGTGATGCCATCTTCCGACAGGCCAGGGAAGTCCGGCACCAGCATATGATCGGACGGCGTCAGCACGATCATGTTGTCGCCGCGATCGTCCTGATTGATACCGATAATATCGAACAGGTTCATGGCGAAGGCGATCAGGTTGGTATCGTCATCCTGCTCTTCAATGCTTTCTGCCAGTGCCTGGGCTTTTTCGCCACCGTTGGAGTGGATTTCCAGCAGGCGGTCACGACCCTGTTCCAGCTGTGCTTTCAGCGCTTCATGTTGCTCGCGGCAGTTTTTGATCAGATCGTCAAAGCCTTCGGTTTGATCCGGTGAAGCCAGATAGTTAATCAGATCGTTGTATACGCTATCGTAAATAGTGCGTCCGGTCGGGCAGGTGTGCTCAAATGCATCCAGACCTTCGTGATACCAGCGCACCAGCACCGACTGAGCGGTTTTCTCCAGATAAGGCACATGGATCTGAATATCGTGCGCCTGGCCGATACGATCCAGACGACCAATACGCTGCTCCAGTAGATCCGGGTTGAATGGCAGGTCAAACATCACCATGTGGCTGGCGAACTGAAAGTTACGTCCTTCAGAACCGATTTCTGAGCACAGCAGTACCTGTGCGCCGGTGTCTTCTTCGGCAAACCAGGCGGCAGCGCGGTCACGTTCGATAATCGACATACCTTCGTGGAACACCGCAGCGCGAATACCTTCACGTTCGCGCAGTACCTGCTCCAGTTGCAGCGCAGTGGCAGCTTTGGCGCAGATCACCAGCACTTTCTGAGAGCGATGGCTGGTCAGGTAGCCCATCAGCCACTCAACGCGCGGATCGAAGTTCCACCAGGTGGCGTTATCACCTTCAAATTCCTGATAAATACGCTCCGGGTAGAGCATATCGCGAGCACGATCTTCCGCACTTTTACGTGCGCCCATAATGCCGGAGACTTTAATAGCCGTCTGATACTGCGTCGGTAGCGGCAGCTTAATGGTGTGCAGCTCGCGTTTCGGGAATCCTTTCACACCGTTACGCGTGTTACGGAACAGCACGCGGCTGGTGCCGTGGCAATCCATCAGCATCGAAACCAGCTCCTGACGGGCGCTCTGGGCATCTTCGCTGTCGCTGTTTGCTGCCTGCAACAGCGGCTCGATATCCTGCTCGCCGATCATCTCGCCGAGCATGTTCAGTTCGTCATTGCTCAGTTTGTTACCTGCCAGCAGCATGGCAACGGCGTCCGCAACCGGACGATAATTTTTCTGCTCTTCAACGAACTGCGCAAAATCGTGGAAACGGTTCGGGTCCAGCAGACGCAGACGGGCGAAGTGGCTTTCCATCCCCAGCTGTTCCGGGGTCGCGGTCAGCAGCAGAACGCCCGGCACGTGCTCTGCCAGTTGTTCAATGGCCTGATATTCACGGCTTGGCGCATCTTCGCTCCACACCAGGTGATGCGCTTCATCGACCACCAGCAGGTCCCATTCGGCTTCACAGAGATGTTCCAGGCGCTGTTTGCTACGACGGGCAAAATCCAGCGAGCAAATCACCAGCTGTTCGGTGTCAAACGGGTTGTAAGCATCGTGCTGAGCTTCGGCATAACGCTCATCATCAAACAGAGCAAAGCGCAGGTTGAAACGGCGCAGCATTTCTACCAGCCACTGATGCTGTAAGGTTTCCGGGACGATAATCAGCACACGTTCAGCAGCGCCAGAGAGCAGTTGCTGATGCAGGATCATCCCGGCTTCAATGGTTTTCCCTAAACCCACTTCGTCAGCCAGCAGGACGCGCGGCGCGTGGCGGCGACCAACATCATGAGCGATGTTGAGCTGATGCGGGATCAGGCTGGTACGCTGACCGCGCAGGCCGCTGTACGGCATACGGAACTGTTCGCTGGAATACTTACGCGCGCGATAACGCAGCGCAAAGCGGTCCATACGGTCAATCTGCCCGGCAAACAGACGGTCCTGCGGTTTGCTGAACACCAGTTTGCTATCAAGGAAAACTTCACGCAGGGCTACGCCGGACTCTTCAGTATCCAGGCGAGTACCGATATAGGTCAGCAAGCCATTTTCTTCTTTTACTTCTTCGACTTGCATCTGCCAGCCGTCATGGCTGGTAATGGTATCACCAGGGTTGAACATCACGCGGGTCACGGGGGAATCACTGCGTGCGTACAGGCGGTTTTCACCAGTAGATGGGAAAAGTAAAGTGACAGTTCGCGCATCCACCGCGACAACGGTTCCAAGTCCCAATTCGCTTTCTGTATCGCTGATCCAGCGTTGACCAAGTGTAAAAGGCATATGTGTTCGGCTCTATATCTTTAATTGCAGGCAATAACCACCCGCTACCGTGCTTATGAGGTAGTGGTGTTATTCAGGTCCAGGAATGGAAAGGGCGCTATGGTACTGGATGGCAAAGCATTCGTCACGCATCAAAATGGTATCTGGCGAACTCTTTTTTTTGCTCAAAATAGCCCAAGTTGCCCGGTCATAAGTGTAGCAAAATTATCCTCAATAAAAGGGAGTATTCCCTCCGCCACGGGTTGTAGCTGGCGGGTCAGATAGTGTTCGTAATCCAGTGGTGAACGTTGGTAGTCCAGCGGCTCCGGGCCGTTGGTGGTCCATACGTACTTAATGGTGCCGCGATTCTGATATTGCAAGGGGCGACCGCGCTTTTGATTTTCTTCATCGGCAAGGCGAGCGGCGCGTACATGAGGCGGAACATTACGCTGATATTCGCTCAGCGGACGGCGAAGGCGTTTACGGTAAACCAGCCGCGCATCCAGTTCACCCGCCATCAGTTTGTCGATGGTTTGGCGGACGTACTCCTGATATGGCTCGTTGCGGAAGATACGCAGGTACAGCTCCTGCTGAAACTGCTGGGCCAGCGGCGTCCAGTCGGTGCGCACGGTTTCCAGCCCTTTAAACACCATCCGCTGCTTGTCGCCCTCCTGAATCAGCCCGGCGTAGCGCTTTTTACTGCCGGTATCAGCTCCGCGAATGGTTGGCATAAGAAAACGGCAGAAATGAGTTTCATACTCCAGTTCTAATGCGCTGGTCAGCCGTTGTTTTTGCAGCGTTTCCGCCCACCAGGCGTTAACGTGCTGCACCAGTGCACGACCGATTTTCGCCGCCTCTTCTTCCGAATGTGCACCTTTTAGCCAGACAAAAGTCGAGTCGGTATCTCCGTAGATAACGTCGTAGCCCTGCGCTTCAATCAATGCTTTGGTCTGCCGCATGATCTGATGACCACGCATGGTGATCGACGATGCCAGGCGCGGATCGAAGAAGCGGCAGGCGGTGGTGCCGAGCACGCCATAAAAGGCATTCATAATGATCTTCAGCGCCTGCGAAAGCGGCTTATTACCCTGACGTTTGGCTTCATCGCGCCCGTGCCAGATGTTAGTCACAATCTCCGGCAGGCAATGTTTCTCCCGTGAGAACCAGGCATCGAGAAAACCTTCGGTACTGTGCTCTGGATCAGGTTGCGCCATGCCTTCAACCAGCCCGACGGGATCAATCAGAAAGGTGCGGATGATCGACGGGTACAGGCTTTTATAGTCCAGCACCAGCACTGAATCATAAAGCCCTGGCCGTGAATCCATCACGTAGCCGCCAGGGCTGGCGTGCGGCGGCACTTCGCCGAGATTAGGCGCGACATAACCAGCGCGATGCATTCGCGGAAAATAGAGATGACCAAACGCTGCCACCGAACCGCCGTGCCGATCCACCGGCAGGCCGTTCACCGTTGCTCGTTCGAGTAAAAATGGCATGATTTCAGTTTTGTGGAAGATCTGCGTCACCAGCTCGCAATCTTTCAGGTTATAAGTTGCCAGCGCAGGTTTATCTTCGGCGAAACGGCGGTCAATTTCGTCCATTCGATCCCACGGGTTATCGATAGATTTTCCTTCGCCTAATAGCTCCTGAGCGACAGTTTCCAGCGAGAATGAAGAGAAATTCCAGAACGCGGATTTCAGCGCCTCGATACCGTCGATAATTAGCCGACCTTTAGCCTGGGCAAAAAAGACGCCGTTTTTAAAGCCGTGCTCGCGCCACTCCAGCTCGCTATTATCGCGCCCAAGACGCAGCGGAAGACGGTAACGCTCGGCATGTTTTTGCAGCATTCGCAGATCGAACTGCACCACGTTCCAGCCGATGATCACATCGGGATCGTGGTTTGCAAACCAGGCGTTGAGTTTTTCCAGCAGCAGCGGGCGGCTGGCGACGTATTCCAGTTCGAAATCAAGCGAGGAGGCGTCGCCATTCTCCGGCCCCAGCATATAAACGATGCGCTGCCCGCCGCCTTCCAGGCCGATGCAGTACAGCTCACCGTGGCGGGTGGTTTCAATATCTATAGAAACCCACTTGAGCGGCGGACGATAGTCGGGATGCGGTTTCAGACGGGCATTAACGATAGTGCCATTGTGCATATCACCCTCGACCCACACCGGTGAGGTGATAAACCGCTCCATCAGATAGCGTTCTGGCGGGCGCACATCGGCCTCGTAGACGGTAACGCCACCTTCACGCAGGCGCTTTTCGTAATTCATCAATTGGCGATGGGCGCGACAGTAAAGGCCATACACCGGCTGGCGGTGAAAATCCTTTAACGCCAGCGGTGTCAGACGAAAGCCTTGTTCACCCTGCAAAATATGCTGAGCGCGGGGAACCTGATCGGCGTGAATAAACGCCACGGACTCTTGCGGTGCAAGCGTAACCTGCAACGGCCCGTTGTCCGTCGCCAGCCAGAAGGAGACTTCTGTCCCTTGCGGGGTGTCCCGCCAGTGTCGGGTTAAGATAAAACCTGCCTGCGCCACGCTGAAAATCCATCAAAAAACCAGGCTTGAGTATAGCTTGGTTTCGTTTGATTGGCTGTGGTTTTATACAGTCATTACTGCCCGTAATATGCCTTCGCGCCATGCTTACGCAGATAGTGTTTATCCAGCAGCGTTTGCTGCATATCCGGTAACTGCGGCGCTAACTGACGGCAGAATATCCCCATATAAGCGACCTCTTCCAGCACGATGGCGTTATGCACCGCATCTTCGGCATTTTTGCCCCATGCAAACGGGCCGTGGGAATGGACCAGAACGCCGGGCATTTGCGCTGCATCGATACCCTGTTTTTCAATGGTTTCTACGATGACGTTACCGGTTTCCCACTCATATTCGCCGTTGATTTCTGCGTCGGTCATTTTGCGGGTGCAGGGAATGGTGCCGTAGAAATAGTCGGCGTGGGTGGTGCCGGTTGCTGGAATCGACTGACCCGCCTGCGCCCAGATGGTGGCGTGGCGCGAGTGCGTATGCACAATGCCGCCAATGGAGGGGAATGCCTGATAGAGCAGCCGGTGAGTTGGCGTGTCGGAGGAGGGCTTTTTCGTACCTTCAACCACTTCACCGGTTTCGATGCTAACCACGACCATATCGTCAGCGGTCATGACGCTGTAATCGACGCCGGAAGGTTTGATCACAAAGACGCCGCGCTCGCGATCAACGGCGCTGATGTTGCCCCATGTGAGCGTGACCAGGTTGTGTTTTGGCAGCGCCAGGTTGGCTTCTAATACCTGGCGTTTGAGATCTTCTAACATGTTGACTCCTTCGTGCCGGATGCTCTTCGCTTATCCGGTCTACAAAATCGCAGCGCGTAGGCCTGATAAGACGCGCCAGCGTCGCATCAGGCGTTGAATGCCGGATGCGCTTTGCTTATCCGGCCTACAAAATCGCAGCGTGTAGGCCAGATAAGACGCGTCAGCGTCGCATCAGGCGTTACATACCTGATGTGGCTACTTAGCGACGAAATCCGTAATACACTTCGTTCCAGCGCAGTGCGTCTTTAAACGCTGGCAGGCGGGTGTCGTTATCAATCACCGTGATTTCAATGTCGTGCATCTCGGCGAACTGGCGCATATCGTTGAGGTTCAGCGCATGGCTGAAGACGGTATGGTGCGCGCCACCAGCGAGGATCCACGCTTCGGAAGCAGTTGGCAGATCCGGTTGCGCTTTCCACAGTGCATTCGCCACCGGCAGTTTCGGCAGGGAGTGCGGTGTTTTCACCGTGTCGATACAGTTAACCAGCAGACGGTAACGATCGCCGAGATCAATCAGGCTGGCGACAATCGCTGGACCGGTTTGGGTATTGAAGATCAGTCGGGCAGGATCGTCCTTACCACCAATACCGAGATGCTGAACGTCGAGGATCGGTTTCTCTTCTACGGCAATCGACGGGCAGACTTCCAGCATATGGGAGCCGAGCACCAGGTCATTACCTTTCTCGAAGTGATAGGTGTAGTCCTCCATAAAGGAGGTGCCGCCCTGCAGACCGGTTGACATCACCTTCATGATGCGAAGCAGAGCGGCGGTTTTCCAGTCGCCTTCGCCCGCAAAGCCGTAACCCTGCTGCATCAGACGCTGTACGGGCAGACCTGGAAGCTGTTTCAGACCGTGCAAATCTTCAAAGGTGGTGGTGAACGCGTGGAAGCCACCTTGTTCCAGGAAACGCTTCATCCCCAGCTCAATACGCGCCGCTTCCAGCACGTTCTGTCGTTTTTCGCCGTGGATTTGTGTGGCAGGCGTCATGGTGTAGCAGCTTTCGTACTCATCGACCAGCGTGTTAACATCGCCGTCGCTGATGGAGTTCACCACCTGCACCAGATCGCCAACCGCCCAGGTATTGACGGAGAAACCGAACTTGATCTGTGCGGCAACTTTATCGCCATCGGTGACCGCCACTTCACGCATGTTATCGCCAAATCGGCAGACTTTCAGATGACGGGTATCCTGTTTAGAGACCGCCTGACGCATCCAGGAGCCGATACGCTCATGGGCTTGTTTATCCTGCCAGTGACCGGTAACGACGGCATGTTGCTGACGCATACGCGCGCCAATGAAGCCGAACTCGCGACCGCCATGTGCAGTCTGGTTCAGGTTCATAAAGTCCATATCGATACTGTCCCACGGCAGCGCCGCGTTGAACTGGGTGTGGAATTGCAGCAACGGTTTGTTGAGCATGGTCAGGCCGTTGATCCACATTTTGGCCGGGGAGAAGGTGTGCAGCCACACCACCAGACCAGCGCAACGATCGTCGTAATTCGCGTCGCGGCAAATAGCGGTGATTTCATCCGGCGTGGTGCCCAGCGGTTTCAACACCAGTTTGCAGGGCAGTTTCGCTTCCGTATTCAGCGCATTAACAACGTGCTCGGCATGTTGGGTGACCTGACGCAGGGTTTCCGGGCCATACAGATGCTGGCTGCCAATGACAAACCACACTTCATAATTATCAAAAATCGTCATTATCGTGTCCTTATAGAGTCGCAACGGCCTGGGCAGCCTGTGCCGGGGCGGAAGTTGGAAGATAGTGTTGTTCGGCGCTCATCGCCCATTGCTGATAGCGGCGATAAAGCTGTTCAAAGCGTTGTGCCTGTTCGCTGCGCGGTTGCAGGGTTTTCTCTACCGCACTGGCCATTTTTTGCTGGGCTGATGGGATGTCTGCGTGCACTTTCGCGGCGACGGCAGCAAAAATCGCCGCACCGAGCGCACAGCACTGGTCAGAGGCAACAATTTGCAGCGGGCGATTCAGCACGTCGCAGCAGGCCTGCATAATGACCTGGTTTTTCCGCGCGATGCCGCCCAGCGCCATCACGTTATTGACGGCGATCCCCTGATCGGTAAAGCACTCCATGATTGCGCGTGCGCCAAAGGCGGTGGCAGCAATCAAACCGCCGAACAGCAGCGGAGTGTCGGTAGCGAGGTTAAGATCGGTAATCACCCCTTTCAGGCGTTGGTTAGCGTTTGGCGTGCGACGACCGTTAAACCAGTCGAGCACCACCGGCAGGTGATCCAGAGACGGATTTTTGGCCCATGCTTCGGTCAGCGCCGGAAGCAGTTGTTTCTGGCTGGCGTTGATTTGCGCTTTCAGTTCCGGATGCTGGGCGGCAAGCTGTTCCAGCGGCCAGCCGAGTACGCGACCAAACCAGGCGTAGATATCACCAAACGCCGATTGGCCTGCTTCCAGACCGATAAATCCAGGCACCACGCTGCCATCAACCTGACCGCAAATACCTTTAACTGCCCGCTCGCCAACGCTCTGTTTGTCGGCAATCAGAATGTCGCAGGTGGAAGTACCGATAACTTTTACCAGTGCGTTAGGCTGTGCGCCTGCGCCAACTGCGCCCATATGGCAGTCAAACGCGCCGCCGGAAATCACCACGCTTTCAGGCAGGCCGAGACGCTGCGCCCATTCCGGGCATAAGGTGCCCACCGGAATATCGGCAGTCCAGGTGTCAGTGAACAGCGGGGAAGGCAAATGGCGATTGAGGATCGGGTCCAGCTCATCAAAGAAACTGGCTGGCGGCAAGCCGCCCCAGCTTTCGTGCCACAGAGATTTATGCCCGGCGCTGCAACGTCCGCGACGAATATCCTGCGGGCGGGTGGTACCGGAAAGCAGAGCTGGCACCCAGTCGTACAGCTCAATCCACGATGCGGCAGATTGCGCCACGGCGCTGTCCTGGCGAGTCACATGCAGGATTTTTGCCCAGAACCATTCGCTGGAATAAATACCGCCAATATAGCGGGAGTAGTCAACGTTGCCCGGCGCGTGGCACAAACGGGTAATCTCTTCCGCTTCTTCAACCGCAGTGTGGTCTTTCCACAATACGAACATCGCGTTCGGGTTTTCGGCAAACTCCGGGCGCAGCGCCAGCACGTTACCGTCGGCATCAATCGGTGCGGGCGTCGAGCCGGTACTGTCAACGCCAATCCCGACCACAGCTGCGCGCTGTTCGACGCTAAGCTCTGCAAGCACGGTTTTCAGTGCCGCTTCCATTGACTCAATGTAGTCACGCGGATGATGACGGAACTGGTTATTCGGGGCATCACAAAATTGCCCTTTTTGCCAACGGGGATACCACTCTACGCTGGTGGCGATCTCTTCACCGCTGGCGCAGTCCACCGCCAAAGCTCGCACAGAATCACTGCCAAAATCGAGGCCAATTGCAATCGCCATCGTTTCACTCCATCCAAAAAAACGGGTATGGAGAAACAGTAGAGAGTTGCGATAAAAAGCGTCAGGTAGGATCCGCTAATCTTATGGATAAAAATGCTATGGCATAGCAAAGTGTGACGCCGTGCAAATAATCAATGTGGACTTTTCTGCCGTGATTATAGACACTTTTGTTACGCGTTTTTGTCATGGCTTTGGTCCCGCTTTGTTACAGAATGCTTTTAATAAGCGGGGTTACCGGTTGGGTTAGCGAGAAGAGCCAGTAAAAGACGCAGTGACGGCAATGTCTGATGCAATATGGACAATTGGTTTCTTCTCTGAATGGCGGGAGTATGAAAAGTATGGCTGAAGCGCAAAATGATCCCCTGCTGCCGGGATACTCGTTTAATGCCCATCTGGTGGCGGGTTTAACGCCGATTGAGGCCAACGGTTATCTCGATTTTTTTATCGACCGACCGCTGGGAATGAAAGGTTATATTCTCAATCTCACCATTCGCGGTCAGGGGGTGGTGAAAAATCAGGGACGAGAATTTGTCTGCCGACCGGGTGATATTTTGCTGTTCCCGCCAGGAGAGATTCATCACTACGGTTGTCATCCGGAGGCTCGCGAATGGTATCACCAGTGGGTTTACTTTCGTCCGCGCGCCTACTGGCATGAATGGCTTAACTGGCCGTCAATATTTGCCAATACGGGTTTCTTTCGCCCGGATGAAGCGCACCAGCCGCATTTCAGCGACCTGTTTGGGCAAATCATTAACGCCGGGCAAGGGGAAGGGCGCTATTCGGAGCTGCTGGCGATAAATCTGCTTGAGCAATTGTTACTGCGGCGCATGGAAGCGATTAACGAGTCGCTCCATCCACCGATGGATAATCGTGTACGCGAGGCTTGTCAGTACATCAGCGATCACCTGGCAGACAGCAATTTTGATATCGCCAGCGTCGCACAGCATGTTTGCTTGTCGCCGTCGCGTCTGTCGCATCTTTTCCGCCAGCAGTTAGGGATTAGCGTCTTAAGCTGGCGCGAGGACCAACGTATCAGCCAGGCGAAGCTGCTTTTGAGCACCACCCGGATGCCTATCGCCACCGTCGGTCGCAATGTTGGTTTTGACGATCAACTCTATTTCTCGCGGGTATTTAAAAAATGCACCGGGGCCAGCCCGAGCGAGTTCCGTGCCGGTTGTGAAGAAAAAGTGAATGATGTAGCCGTCAAGTTGTCATAATTGGTAACGAATCAGACAATTGACGGCTTGACGGAGTAGCATAGGGTTTGCAGAATCCCTGCTTCGTCCATTTGACAGGCACATTATGCAAGCATTGCTGGAACACTTTATTACCCAATCTACCGTGTATTCATTGATGGCGGTGGTGTTGGTGGCCTTTCTGGAGTCGCTGGCGCTGGTCGGTTTGATTCTACCCGGTACGGTGCTGATGGCGGGGCTGGGAGCGCTGATTGGCAGCGGCGAGTTAAGTTTCTGGCACGCCTGGCTGGCAGGGATTGTCGGTTGTCTGCTGGGCGACTGGATCTCCTTCTGGCTGGGCTGGCGTTTTAAAAAGCCGTTGCATCGCTGGTCATTTCTGAAGAAAAACAAAGCATTACTCGATAAAACTGAACATGCGTTGCATCAACACAGCATGTTCACCATTCTGGTCGGTCGCTTTGTTGGCCCGACGCGTCCGCTGGTGCCAATGGTGGCGGGAATGCTGGATCTGCCGGTGGCAAAATTCATTACGCCGAATATTATCGGCTGCCTGCTGTGGCCACCGTTTTACTTCCTGCCTGGGATTCTGGCGGGCGCGGCGATCGATATTCCAGCCGGAATGCAGAGCGGCGAGTTTAAATGGTTGCTGCTGGCGACGGCGGTATTTTTGTGGGTTGGTGGCTGGCTGTGCTGGCGGTTATGGCGCAGCGGTAAAGCAACCGATCGTTTAAGTCATTATTTGTCGCGCGGCCGTTTGTTGTGGCTGACGCCGTTGATTTCTGCCATCGGCGTGGTGGCGCTGGTGGTGTTAATTCGCCACCCGTTGATGCCGGTGTATATCGATATTTTGCGTAAAGTGGTTGGGGTTTAGGGGATTGTCTTGTGCGGGTTGCCTCATGCGACGCTGACCGCGTCTTATCAGGCCTACAAAACGCACTGTCCGTAGGTCGGATAAGGTGTTCACGCCGCATCTGACAGTGCATACTAACCCGTAATCCCCAATATTGCCGAAGCACTCGCCTTACCGCTCAACAATTCTTCAGTCTTACCCTGCCAGGCGATGCGCCCGTCGGCGACCACCACCGAGCGTGTGGCGATCCGCGCCGCATCTTCCACACTGTGCGACACCATCAATAGCGTCATTTTTTGCTGCTGGCAGCTCGTGCTCACCAGCGTCAGCATCTCCTGACGTAACGCCGGATCGAGCGCAGAGAACGGTTCATCGAGCAATAAAATCGGCTGTTCGCGCACCAGACAACGCGCTAACGCCACGCGCTGTCGCTGACCGCCGGAAAGCTCGCCCGGTAACCGCGCCATTAAATTATCAATCCCCATCTGACGGGCAATCGCGTGCATTTTCTCCTGCTGTGCCGCGTTCAGTTTCAACCCCGGATTTAGCCCCAGCCCGATGTTCTGCGCGACCGTCAGGTGGCTGAACAGGTTGTTCTCCTGAAACAGCATCGACACCGGACGGCGTGACGGCGGCGTCGTGGTGTGATCAACGCCATCGATAGTCAGCGAACCGCTGGCTGGCGTCAGAAAACCGGCAATCAAATTCAGCAGGGTACTTTTACCCGCGCCGCTTGGCCCGAGGATTGCCACCTGCCCGCCGCGTTCTACCGTTAAGCTAAAACGCATCGGCAAATGGTGATAAAGCCAGGTGATATCAGTCAGTTTTAACATTTCGCCCCGGTAGTTTTTCAATCACGGTAAACAGCAGAAAACAGAGTAGTAGCAGAATTAACGCGGTGACCGCGCCGTCCTGGCTGCGATAGGAGCCAATTTGCTGGTAGAGATAAAACGGCAGGGTACGGAAATCATCGTTACCGAACAACGCCACTACGCCAAAATCACCAATCGACAGCACGCAGGCAAAAGCCAGCGCCTGCGCCAGTGGACGTTTCAGGGCGCGCAGCTCGACCACTTTTAAGCCCGACCAGCCTTCAATGCCCAGCGACTGACACAACATACTGTAGCGGGCGGTGATATCGCGCATCGGGTTTTCCAGTACTTTCAGCGCATAAGGGATCGCCATTAACGCATTGGTGAAAATCACAATGCCGTCAGCAGATTGTGGCAGGCCGATAGTGTTGTTGAGCAGTAAAAAGAAGCCGGTAGCCAGCACAATCCCCGGCATGGCGAGGATCAACATGCCGCTCATCTCCAGCGCCTGACCCGCCAGCATTTTCTGCCGCGCCCGCAGTTCGCGACTGCTCCATAGCAGCATCATGGTCAGCACTACGCACAATACACCTGCCGCCAGCGCAATACGCAACGAGGTCCACAGCGCCTGCCACAGCACCGGTTGTGCCAGCACTTCCGGCAACTGGCGATTTACCCCATCGACGATCACCGCCAGCAACGGTGGCAGCAACAGCAGCAGCGCCAGCACTATTAACACCGTGTCGCAAATGCGGCTATGCAGACGATCGTCCGGATCGCGCCAGCCTTGCAGCAGCGTGGTGCCGGGCGCAATGGCCTTACTTAGTCGCTGACTCAACAGCACCAGCCCAAGGCAACACACCATCTGGAGCAGCGCCAGCATCGCCGCGCGGGCAGGATCGTAGTCGTAACTCAGCGCCTGATAAATAGCCAGCTCGATAGTGGTTGCCTGCGGACCGCCGCCCAGCGATAGCACGGTGGCGAAGCTGGCGAAACAGAGCATAAAGATAAGCGCGGCAACCGGCGGGATTTGTCGCCGTAGCCACGGCCATTCGACGAAGCGGAAAAAATGCCAGCCGCGCATCCCAAGCTGGGCGGCAAGCTGACGTTGTTCGCCGGGAATGTTTTCCAGTGCCTGGAGTAATAAGCGGCTCGCCATCGGCAGATTAAAAAATACGTGCGCCAGCAAAATGCCTTGCAGGCCGTAGGGCGAAAAGGTCCACTCCAGACCGAGCGATTGGCAGAGCGATGCCAGCCAGCCCTGACGACCATAGACGCTAAGAATGCCGAAAACAGCAACTAGCACCGGGAGGATCAAGGTCATTGCGCACAGACGCAACAGCGCCAGCCGACCCGGAAAGCGCCTGCGATAGAGGGCGCGGGCGAGGAATATCGCGGGTACGACAGAGAGTAGCGCCGAGAGAAACGCCTGCCAGAAGGAGAAGCGCACCACATGCCACAGGTAGCTGTCCTGCCAGACTGCCACCCAGTTACCCTGCGGCGCGTTCCACCACAGGGCGAGAAACGCCGCGAGCGCAACCGCTACCACCAGCGTGGCGGCGCTTACACCTGGAATTAACCAGCCGGGAATTAACGGCTGACGGCGCGTTGCCATTCGCTAATCCATGCCTGACGTTGTGCCGCCACTTCAGCTGGTGTGAACTCCAGCGTGGTGGCCGGTTTGGTCAATTGTTCAAACCCGGCAGGCAGCGTGACATTTGCCACCGGATACATCCAGTTACCGGTTGGGATCGCATTCTGAAAAGCAGGAGAAACCATAAACTGGAGGAATTTTTGCGCCAGCTCCGGCTGCTTGCTGGCAGCGGTGCGGGCGGCGACTTCCACCTGCAGATAGTGACCTTCGCTAAAGTTCGCGGCGGCGTAGTTATCTTTTTTCTCTTCGAGAATGTGATAAGCCGGAGAGGTGGTGTAACTCAGTACCAGATCGCTTTCACCTTTTAAAAACAGGCCGTAGGCTTCGCTCCAGCCTTTGGTGACCGTGACGGTTTTCTTCGCCAGTTTTTGCCAGGCTTGTGGGGCGTCATCGCCATAGACTTTTTGCATCCACAACAGCAGACCCAGCCCCGGCGTGCTGGTACGCGGATCCTGATAAATCACCCGCCAGTTCTGATCGCTCTCAACCAATTCTTTCAGGCTTTGCGGCGGGTTTTTCAGTTTGTTCTTGTCATAGACGAAGGCGAAATAGCCGTAATCAAACGGGACGAAAGTGTCATTATTCCAGCCGCCGGGAACGTTAACGGCATCCGCTGCCACACCGCTTTTGGCAAATAGTCCGGTTTTACTGGCGGCGTCTAACAGATTGTTATCCAGCCCCAGCACCACATCGGCTTTACTATTTTTGCCTTCCATCCGTAGACGGTTGAGAAGCGAAACGCCATCTTCCAGCGCCACCAGTTTCAGTTCGCAGTTACAGTCGGCTTCAAAAGCTTTTTTGATCTTTGGACCAGGCCCCCAGTCGGCGGCGAAGGAATCGTAGGTATAAACAGTCAGAACGGGTTTAGCGAAAACGGGCGCTGTGCACAGCAACAGCAGGGGAAGACATTTTTTTAACACTTTGCACCTCAAAAAAGAGTGGCAAAGGACTTGAGAAGGAGCCTCAAATCCCTTCGCCGGCGTTATCCGGATCAGGTTCGACGGGTATTTTCTCAGCGCACGCGTTTGCGTGGCACCCCGTTGAGAACGGCGTTAGTGTAGTGATTTTGTTATCTACCAGCAATCATGGATCCGGTGGCGCAAACCACGCTGATTTAAAATCGAACCAGCCGAGGGTATTCATACGCAGGCCGCGCATACTGCGTTGTCCCTGAATGATCAGCCAGTGGTGGATAAGCGGCACCATTGCTTTACTGGCGACCAGTTGCTGGCACCAGTTCGCCAGGTTCATTTCGCCATTGCGCCAGCGGGCGGCGTCGGCTTGCCAGTCGATCGGAATACAGTGTTGGAGCAGCGGCACCTCGCACAAGTGCGCGAACAGCGAAAAATCCAGCGGCAGCGTAAAGTTGGCGCTATTAAGCCAGATATCGCTCTCGATCTCTCCTTCATGCCACTGATCGTAGCTGATCTCTTTGATTTCCAGCGTGACCTGGTGACTTGCCAGAATCTGCTGCATGATCCCGGCAATCACCCGATGCTCACTGTGATCCTGATAAAAGGTCAGGGTGAGGCTTTCCAGGCCAGCCGGTTTTTCGCTCTTTATGGTGCGGGCATGGTGCCAACGGGGGAGCAGTCCATAAGCTGGGAACCACAGTTGCTGGTACTGTTCCTCAGCGAAATAGACCAGATTAGTTGGAGAAAGCACATAGCTTACCCAGTCCCTGACTTGCTGATTCGCCCCGCGATGGGTGCGGCTGTCGAACAGTAAATAGTAGCAACCTTCCTCCAGGCGGCTTTCAATCTCTTTTTCCTCGCCCTGTGGACCTTTTAGCATCAGACCACCGGCTGGCTCGTCGGCAATTTCCGGCAGAACCCAGACGTTAACTTCGTCGATTAATGCCCGGTAACCGAAGAAGTCATCGAATGCCTGAATTTTCAGTTGATTGGTGCTGTTGCGAATCACCGCATACGGACCGGTGCCAATAGGATGGCTGGCAAAGTTACTGAGGGTTTCCCATTCGCACGGCAGGATCATCGCCGGAACTTGCCCCAGCAGTAACGGCAACCAGCGGTCCGGCTGCGTGAGATGGATATCCAGCGTCCAGGGCGTCGGCGACACAATGTCCGTAATATGCGAATAGAGCGGCAGCGTATTGATTCGTTTTAAAGAGGCGATCACGTCGTCCATTTCCAGTTCACGACCATGATGAAAATGGACTCCTGGACGCAAAAAGAAACGCCAGTGAAGCGGTGATATTTGCTGCCAGTGGTGGGCGATGTCTGCTTCCAGTTCCCCATTTTCCTCATTTATGCGCGTTAGCGAACTGAAGATTTGCCGGGCAATATGGGTTTCGGAACGGCGCAATGCGCTGCCAGGTAGCAGATTACGCAACGGACGATAGTAGAGCACGCGCAGGATGTGCCGCCCCTGGCGGAAGCTGCGGCCCAGATGAGAAACCAGCATTTGCCGCACAGTCGCTTTGTCGCCAACCAACTGCACTAGTTGGTCGATACGATCCTGCTCCAGCAGGTCTTCCGCCCGCTGTTGCTGAAGCGCCAGCCCGGTATAGAGGAATGTCAGACGCGAGCGTTTACCGCGCCCGACTTCCGCTTCCCACGTCAGCCAGCCGCGATCCTGCATGGTGTTGAGCAGGGTACGCATATGACGACGCGAGCAGCTCAATAACGCTGCCAGTTCGTTGAGCGTTGTGTCCTGCGATTTACCCTCGCAGCATTGCCACAGGCGGATGAACTGTTGTTGCAGACGAGCAGATGGCATAAAAGGGGAACTCCTGCGCAAAAGACAGCAATTTTATTTTCCCTATATTAAGTCAATAATTCCTAACGATGAAGCAAGGAGGTGCCCCATGCGTCAGTTTTATCAGCACTATTTTACCGCGACAGCGAAGTTGTGCTGGTTGCGTTGGTTAAGCGTCCCACAACGATTAACCATGCTTGAAGGACTGATGCAGTGGGATGACCGCAATTCTGAAAGTTGACTTGCCTGCATCATGTGTGACTGAGTATTGGTGTAAAATCACCCGCCAGCAGATTATACCTGCTGGTTTTTTTTATTCTCGCCGCGCTAAAAAGGGAGCGTATGATCTGGATAATGACGATGGCTCGCCGTATGAACGGTGTTTACGCGGCATTTATGCTGGTCGCTTTTATGATGGGGGGGGCCGGGGCGCTACAGGCTCCTACATTGAGCTTATTTCTGAGTCGTGAGGTTGGCGCGCAACCTTTCTGGATCGGACTCTTTTATACGGTGAATGCTATTGCTGGGATCGGCGTAAGCCTCTGGTTGGCAAAACGTTCTGACAGTCAGGGCGATCGGCGAAAACTGATTATATTTTGCTGTTTGATGGCTATTGGCAATGCGCTACTGTTTGCATTTAATCGTCATTATCTGACGCTTATCACCTGTGGTGTGCTTCTGGCATCTCTGGCCAATACGGCAATGCCACAGTTATTTGCTCTGACGCGGGAATACGCGGATAACTCGGCGCGAGAAGTGGTGATATTTAGCTCGGTGATGCGTGCGCAGCTTTCTCTGGCATGGGTAATCGGTCCACCGCTGGCCTTTATGCTGGCGTTGAATTACGGCTTTACAGTGATGTTTTCGATTGCCGCCGGGATATTCACACTCAGTCTGGTATTGATTGCATTTATGCTTCCGTCTGTGGCGCGGGTAGAACTGCCGTCGGAAAATGCTTTATCAATGCAAGGTGACTGGCAGGATAGTAACGTACGGATGTTATTTGTCGCCTCGACGTTAATGTGGACCTGCAACACTATGTACATTATTGATATGCCGTTGTGGATCAGTAGCGATTTAGGATTGCCAGACAAACTGGCGGGTTTCCTGATGGGGACGGCAGCTGGACTGGAAATACCAGCAATGATTCTGGCTGGCTACTATGTCAAACGTTATGGTAAGCGGCGAATGATGGTCATTGCAGTGGTGGCAGGAGTGCTGTTTTACACTGGATTGATTTTCTTTCATAGCCGTATGGCGTTGATGACGCTGCAACTTTTTAACGCTGTATTTATCGGCATTGTTGCGGGTATTGGGATGCTATGGTTTCAGGATTTAATGCCTGGAAGAGCGGGGGCAGCTACCACCTTATTTACCAACACTATCTCTACCGGGGTAATTCTGGCTGGTGTTATTCAGGGAGCAATTGCACAAAGTTGGGGGCACTTTGCTGTCTACTGGGTAATTGCGATTATTTCTGTTGTCGCATTATTTTTAACCGCAAAGGTTAAAGACGTTTGATGACGTGGACGATAGCGGAAAGCCCGGTCATTTGACCGGGCAAGGGGTCTAATTCATAAACGCAGGTTGTTTTGCTTCATAAGACGCAATAGCGTCGTCGTGCTGCAGGGTCAGGCCGATGCTGTCCAGACCATTCATCATGCAGTGGCGGCGGAAGGCATCGATGGTAAAGCGATAGGTTTTCTCTCCCGCTTTCACCTCTTGCGCTTCCAGATCCACGTCGAAATGGATCCCCGGATTGGCTTTCACCAGCGCAAACAGTTCGTCCACTTCTGCATCGCTTAATTTCACCGGCAGCAGCTGGTTGTTAAAGCTATTGCCGTAGAAGATGTCAGCAAAACTCGGCGCAATCACCACTTTAAAACCGTAGTCGGTCAATGCCCAGGGCGCGTGCTCACGCGAGGAGCCACAGCCGAAGTTTTCTCGTGCCAGCAAAATGGAAGCGCCCTGATACTGCGGGAAGTTCAGCACGAAGTCCGGGTTTGGCTGTTGGCCTTTTTCATCGAGAAAACGCCAGTCGTTAAACAGATGCGCGCCAAAACCCGTACGGGTCACTTTCTGCAAAAACTGTTTCGGGATGATTGCATCGGTATCGACATTGGCGGCATCCAGCGGAACCACCAGGCCTGTGTGTTTGATAAATTTCTCTGCCATGGTGTGCTCCTTATTTAATGTTGCGAATGTCGGCGAAATGTCCGGTCACAGCAGCAGCGGCAGCCATTGCCGGGCTGACCAGATGCGTGCGCCCGCCGCGCCCCTGGCGGCCTTCAAAGTTACGGTTGCTGGTGGATGCACAACGTTCGCCCGGATTCAGACGGTCGTTGTTCATCGCCAGACACATTGAGCAGCCAGGCAAGCGCCATTCAAAACCGGCTTCAATAAATATTTTATCCAGACCTTCCGCTTCCGCCTGGGCTTTTACCGGGCCAGAGCCGGGAACCACCAGTGCCTGCACGCCTGGCGCGACTTTTCGCCCTTTGGCGATCTCCGCTGCCGCGCGTAAATCTTCAATGCGCGAGTTGGTACAGGAACCGATAAACACTTTGTCGATAGCCACTTCGGTCAGCGGAATACCCGGTTTCAGCCCCATATAGGCCAGCGCTTTTTCTGCCGACGCACGTTCAACCGGATCGGCAAACGAAGCCGGATCGGGAATATTGTCGTTCACGGAAATCACCTGGCCGGGATTGGTGCCCCAGGTGACCTGCGGTGAAATTTCTTCTGCTTGCAGAGTGACAACGGTATCGAAAGTTGCGCCTTCGTCGGTTTGCAGGGTTTTCCAGTAGGCAACGGCGTCGTCGAAATCTTTGCCTTTCGGCGCATGCAGACGGCCTTTGACATAGTTAAAGGTGGTTTCGTCAGGAGCAACCAGACCGGCTTTTGCGCCCATTTCGATCGCCATATTGCACAGGGTCATACGACCTTCCATGCTTAAATCACGAATTGCTTCGCCGCAAAACTCCACCACATGCCCGGTGCCGCCTGCGCTGCCAGTTTTACCGATAATTGCCAGCACGATATCTTTTGCGGTAATGCCCGGCGCGGCTTTGCCCTGGACTTCAATTTTCATGGTCTTCGCACGGCCCTGTTTCAGGGTTTGTGTTGCCAGTACGTGTTCAACTTCGGAAGTGCCGATACCAAAGGCCAGTGCGCCAAACGCGCCGTGGGTGGCGGTATGCGAGTCGCCGCAGACAATGGTCATCCCCGGCAAGGTGACGCCCTGTTCCGGCCCCATTACGTGGACGATCCCCTGATACGGGTGATTCAGGTCATACAGCTCGACGCCAAATTCTTTGCAGTTTTTAATCAGCTCCTGCATCTGGATGCGCGCCATTTCACCACAGGCATTAATGTCTTTGGTCTGGGTAGAGACGTTGTGATCCATAGTGGCGAAGGTTTTGCCCGGCTGACGTACCGGGCGACCGTGGGCGCGCAGACCATCGAACGCCTGCGGTGAGGTCACTTCATGCACCAGGTGGCGGTCGATATATAACAGCGGGGTTTCGTTTTCGGCTTCGTACACTACGTGAGCGTCGAATAATTTTTCGTATAACGTTTTAGCCATGATTACACCCCTTCTGCCACATAGCGGGCAATGATATCGCCCATTTCATCGGTACTAACGGCGGCAGCGCCACGGGCTAAATCCCCGGTGCGAATGCCTTCTTCTAATGCACGGTTAATGGCGCGTTCAATGGCGGAAGCCGCATCATCGGCATCCAGGCTGTAACGCAGCAGCAGTGCCAGCGACAGGATTTGTGCAATCGGGTTGGCGATGTTTTTGCCTGCGATATCTGGTGCCGAGCCGCCCGCCGGTTCATACAGTCCAAAACCTTGCTCGTTCAGGCTGGCGGAAGGCAACATGCCCATCGAGCCAGTGATCATTGCGCACTCGTCAGACAGAATGTCGCCAAACAGGTTGGAGCACAGCAGAACGTCAAACTGTGATGGATCTTTAATCAGCTGCATGGTGGCGTTGTCGATGTACATATGCGCCAGTTCGACATCCGGGTATTCCGTGGCGATCTCGTTGATGATTTCACGCCATAAAATAGAGGATTGCAGCACGTTAGCTTTGTCGATTGAGGTGACTTTGTGGCGACGTTTACGAGCAGATTCAAACGCGATGCGGGCAATACGCTCGATCTCAAAACGGTGATACACCTCGGTATCAAACGCTTTTTCATATTGTCCGCTACCTTCGCGGCCTTTTGGCTGACCGAAATAGATGCCGCCGGTCAGTTCGCGCACGCACAGGATGTCGAAGCCGTTAGCGGCAATGTCTGCACGCAGCGGACAGAATGCTTCCAGCCCCTGATACAGTTTTGCCGGGCGCAGGTTGCTGAATAATTTGAAGTGCTTACGCAGCGGCAGCAGCGCGCCGCGTTCTGGTTGCTGGTCTGGTGGTAAATGTTCCCACTTCGGGCCGCCTACCGAGCCAAACAGCACGGCATCGGCTTGCTCACAACCTTCAACCGTCGCAGGCGGCAGTGGTTGCCCGTGGTTATCAATGGCTGCGCCGCCTACATCGTAATGGCTGGTGGTGATGCGCATCGCAAAGCGGTTGCGCACGGCATTCAGCACTTTCAGCGCCTGGGTCATCACTTCCGGACCAATACCGTCTCCCGGCAATACGGCAATATGGTAATTCTTCGACATCACACGGTTTCCTTGTTGTTTTCGTTGTGTTGAGCTTTGCGTTGCAACTCTTTTTCGACTTCTGCGGCACGCCAGATATTGTTCAGTACGTGCACCATGGCTTTGGCGGAGGACTCGACAATATCGGTGGCCAGGCCGACGCCGTGGAAGCGGCGACCGTTGTAGTTGGCGACAATATCCACCTGACCCAGCGCATCTTTACCGTGACCTTTGGCGGTCAGGCTGTATTTCACCAGTTCGACGTTATAGTCAGTGATGCGGTTAATTGCCTGATAGACGGCATCGACCGGACCGTTACCGTTGGCGGCTTCTGCTTTGACTTCTTCGCCACAGGCCAGTTTGACGGCGGCGGTGGCGATATCGTTAGAGCCAGACTGCACGCTGAAGTAATCCAGACGGAAATGCTCCGACTCTTCTTGCTGCTTACCGATGAAGGCCAGCGCCTCCAGATCGTAATCAAACACCTGACCTTTTTTGTCCGCCAGCTTCAGGAAAGCATCGTACAAATTGTCTAAATTATATTCACTTTCTTTATACCCCATCTCATCCATGCGATGTTTCACCGCCGCACGCCCCGAACGAGAGGTCAGATTCAGCTGGATTTGGTTCAGACCAATAGATTCTGGTGTCATGATTTCGTAGTTTTCGCGGTTTTTCAGCACGCCATCCTGGTGGATACCGGAGGAGTGAGCGAATGCGCCGCTGCCAACAATGGCTTTGTTTGCCGGGATCGGCATATTACAAATCTGGCTAACTAACTGGCTGGTGCGCCATATCTCCTGGTGATTAATGGCGGTGTGGACGTTGAGAATATCCTTACGAACTTTAATCGCCATGATGACTTCTTCCAGCGAACAGTTACCGGCACGCTCGCCGATCCCGTTCATTGCACCTTCCACCTGGCGTGCACCGGCATGTACCGCCGCCAGTGAGTTGCCGACCGCCAGGCCTAAATCGTCGTGGGTATGTACGGAAATAATGGCTTTGTCGATGTTAGGTACGCGTTCATACAGGCCGCTGATGATTCCGGCGAACTCAAACGGCATGGTGTAGCCCACGGTGTCCGGAATGTTGATGGTGGTGGCACCGGCATTAATCGCCGCTTCGACCACTCGCGCCAGATCGGCAATGGGTGTACGCCCGGCATCTTCGCAAGAAAATTCAACATCATCGGTGTAATTACGGGCACGTTTCACCATATAGATAGCGCGTTCGATCACCTCGTCCAGGGTGCTGCGCAGCTTGGTGGCGATGTGCATTGGGGAGGTAGCAATAAAGGTATGAATACGGAAGGCTTCGGCGACTTTCAGGGATTCGGCCGCCACGTCGATATCTTTTTCCACGCAGCGAGCTAACGCACATACGCGGCTGTTTTTAACCTGGCGGGCGATGGTTTGCACCGATTCAAAATCGCCCGGCGAAGAGACGGGGAAACCGACTTCCATCACGTCAACACCCATACGCTCAAGGGCCAGCGCAATTTGCAGTTTTTCTTTCACACTCAAGCTTGCCTGTAACGCCTGTTCACCGTCGCGCAATGTGGTATCGAAAATAATGACTTGCTGGCTCATGGTTTGGGTCCTTGTCTCTTTTAGAGCGCCTCGCTTCGGGCATAAAAAAACCCGCGCAATGGCGCGGGTTTTTTGTTTGACTGCGTGCTGGCTTAATGCTGGATGCCGCTCACTCGTCTACCGCGCAAAGAAGATGCGTTTAGTAGTAGTAGACCGATAAAGCGAACGATGTGAGTCATTAAATCAGCTCCAGATGAATGCGATATGCTTTTAGAGTTACTGGATACAAAAACGGATGTCAACCCTGACGCAATAAAAACGTCCCGCCAGCGTGAGTTCTGCATCCGTAAAATTAGCTAATTGTGCTACGGTGGTTAAAGTAAGCGATATTAATTTCTGCTTAACTACCGACGCTTTTCATCGGTTGACATATTTCAGCATAAATTTTTGTATCTAATCAACGAGGAAAAAGGGGACAAAATGCACGCGTTGCAAAACCTATCCTGATGATTTGTATTGAATTATATGTTTTGCGATTTTTTTTTGATATTGATTTGGTGAATATTATTGATCAATTAA